>CAZMDZ010000138.1:0-9401 GCA_964565175.1 uncultured Planctomycetales bacterium | reverse complement strand
ATCGATTACGTGATCCATGCACAAGGAACGGCCAGCACCTCGCTCAACCTGCAGCCTTCCAGCTTCGGATACGGCGGTGCTTATTCCTTCCTCACCGATGTGCAAAGCATCTCCACCGATTCGGACTTCGAAATCCAGTTTGAGCACAAAGGCAAGACCAGCACTTTGGCGGTCCTCGGCGAACCTGGAACCACCGTATTCCTGGCGAGCTCGCCTGGTTACCCGATTGGAACCCGTCACCCCATCGTGGTCGTCCGTCGCACCGCGCAACGAACGGTGTTTGCAGCTGACATCCCTCAATCCGGTTAAATCCAAGCCAAACAGTTCGCTGATCGACTTGAGTTGCAAATCGACCATCCCGAATCGGGCATAGGAAACCTCTATATTCGCCAGTTTGGCATAGTAGATGGGCCGATTCGTCTGGCGCCCGGAGAGAACCGTTACACCTACCGAATCCTGTCGCAGGACCTGCCCCTGGCCAGTCGAACGGTAGAGGTCGCGCAGTACACTTCAACGGGTTCGCAAGTGGACTACCTCGAGGTTGATGTGGTTGAGCCATGGATTCGGCCGAACGAGCCCGCGCTGGCTCTGACCAAGGACAACATCCGCACTTTGGTCAAGCGCTACAACCTCGAGCCGCGCGCGAGTTCGGTTTTGGGCCGAATCGTGACCGAAATGGACGACGAGCTGCTCGTTCCCTTGCAGATCCCAGACGTCGGCGGCACCTGGATCAACGATTACGTGTGCCCTGACCACGAGGTGGCCCTAGAGATGGCCACCTTGCACCAACATCGCTGCCCGGTGGATGGTCATATTTGGACGGGGGATTCCTTCGATTCAGGCTTGGCGACGTTCATTCATAAGAACATCAGCAATCAAGCTTGGCGGATGGCGGTTAGCTACACCGTCACCGGCAATCCGGTCTATGGCCAGCGCGTTGCCGACATCCTGACCGGCTACGCAGCCAAGTACCCCGGTTACGAGCAACACGACGTCACCGGTGCCCCGTCCACCATGGGCGGCAAAGCTTTTGGCCAAACCTTGGACGAAGCCGAATGGCTTACCGGTTTGGTGCGGGCCCAAGACCTGATTCACGGCTCCGGGCTGTTGGACGAAGCCCAGGTGGATTCGGCGTTGCAAAACATTTTCCGCCCGGCGATGGACGTCATCTTGGGCAATAACAACGGCATTCACAACAAACGGCATTCACAACACTCAGTGCTGGCAAAACACCGCAGTGTTCCTGGCAGCCATGACCTTGGGCGAAGTCACCGTCGCCGACGAGGTGATCAACGGCCCCACTGGTTTGTACCAGCAGTTTGATCTGGGCATCGACGCCGACGGCATGTGGTACGAAGGCAGCTTCGGCTATCACTTCTTCGCCTTCCGCGCGATGCTGCCCATGTTGCACGGTTTACACCGCTTGCGCCCCGACATGAGCATCGAGGATGCCAAGCAGATGCTGACGATGCCGTTGGAGATGGCCTTTCCGAATGGCCAACTCGCGCACCTAAACGACGGTCCGCTGCAAAACTTCGACAGCAACCTGCGCGAAATCTACGAACAAAGCCTGCCGTTCTTCCCGATCTCGGAGTTCTGCGGACCTTTGGTGGAGTATGGTCGCGGTCAATCGATGGATGCGGTGGTCTTCGGCGTCGCCGATCTGCCGTACCAGGATTGGGTCGACTACCCGCTGGTCAACAATGAAGTTTCCGGCCTGGCAGCGCTGAAGTCCAGCTACACCGCAGACCGCTCAACCTTGGTCCTGGATTACGGTCCGCACGGCGGCCTTCACGGTCACTACGACAAGTTGGGCATCAACCTTTGGCGTGGCGATACTCCGATCGCGAACGAGGTGGGGGACATTGGCGTCGACGTGCCGATGACCACTAACTACTATCGCACCACTCTGGCGCACAACACCGTGCTCATCAATGGGCAAAGCCAAGAGGCATGCGGTGGGGTGCTCGAACACTTCCGTGCCGATGGCGATAACTCGTTCATCCTTGCGAGCGCAGATGATGCATACGAAGGCGTCACCATGCGGCGTCAAGTAACGATGGCGCAAAACGGCCACGTGGTCGATGGCGTGGAAGTCGTCGCCAGTTCGCCGGTGACGATGGACTACGTCCTGCACAGCCCCGATGTCATCACCACGACCCTGGCCCTTAGCGCTGGTGACCTGGGGTACAGCGGGCCGTACGACTACCTCAGCAATGTTCAGGTTGCGACGATCGACCAGGACTTTAGCGTGCGCCTCAGCGGTCCAAATGGCGGTGCCAACTTGGACTTCATCGGCGAGCCGGGCACCCAGGTGTTCATCGCCAACGCCCCAAGCGCGCCGCAAACTCAGTCGCACCAAGTGCTGATCATTCGCCGGACCACCGATCGCAGTGTTTTTGCTGGCACGATCACGAAGCGTGGTTCGCAGATGGATGACTTTGCGATTGAGTTGGATGATTCCAACCCATCCAAACCCGTCTTGCGTTTGAAGACGCGAGGCGAAATTCGATTCCTGCGTTTCTACCCCTAGGCATTCGTTCGCGAATCGCCAACCCCTGAGATTGAGTCTCTCCCCTTACTCCCCATTTGGGGTGAAACGCAAGAAGACTCCCAAGGTGATCCTTGGGAGTCTTTTTTTGTGGATGTGCCGCGGTGGGTGTTAGTCGCGACTGGAGGCCACGAGGCGCAGCATGTGGATGAACATGATGACGAAATCGTAGAACAGCATGGCGGCTGCGGTTGCGGCCATGTTGGCTGGGTAGCGGTGCAAGATGTTGGAGGTGTCGTACAGCATGAAGCCACCGAAAAGTAGCACCATGGCGACGGACCACCCAGTCCCAGTCACGATGTCCACAGCGAATCCAGCACCGAAGACGGCGAAGATGGAAATGCCGATGGCAAGGCCAATGCCGATGGCAAGCGCGCCGCGCATGAATGAAAAGTCCTTCTTAGTGGTCAGCACGTATGCAGTCAGTGCACCGAATACCGTCAGCGTAAGGACGAAGGCTTGTAGCACGATGCCACCTCCGCCTTCTAGGCCGAGGTACATGTAAACCAGCGGTGCGGTGAAGACGCCCATGAAGGCGGCAAACAAGCCGAGGCCGATAATGTTGAGCGGGAACTTCTTCGCAGTAACGCGCAGAAGGACGAAAATGCCAAGCAGGTAAATTGCGAAGCTGGCGATGCCACCGCTAAACAGCTTGGCGACCGACATTAATGCCGATTCATTGGAAATGAGCGCGGCTGCTGTGCCCATCCAAATCACCATCGCCATACTGAACAGCGAATAGGTCTTGCGCAGAAACGCCATCCGCGCCGGGGTGGTGGCTTGGGCGGCGGAAACAGTGCCGGCAGGGCCTTCGTAAGTCGGGTTGCCGAAAGTGGTACGAGTAGTAGCCATGTCTAGATTTTATCAGGACGTTGATTCGGGAAAAGGGAAGTCCAGTTTCACGGTCCCGGCAATTCTTGAGGCCGCCGGGGAAGGCTATTTCCTCAGAGTGGGTGGGTTTAGCTCACCGTGCGCGGCCAGGACCAGCGTAATGCGATTGCGCCGAAGAGCCCTAATAACCCATAGGGCAGCGGGTTTTGGCCCAAAATCCAGGCGCCGAGGCACAGCATTAAGCCAAAGACTAGGCTCATTCCGCCTATCCAACCTGAGATCAGCGCTAGCCAGGGAGCGCCTGGAGTTCCGGCCGGACGGATGGGCCGCCAGAAGCCGAACGGCCGTACTTGTGCCCAAAATTTCTGCAAATGCTCCTTGCCAACGGGTTTGGTGAGGAGGGTTGCGGCCAGAAGAATGGGTAGGGAAATTGCGGCGATGAGCAGGAAGCGGCCGGAGAAATCCCAGGGTGAACCCGCAGTCCAGGCATTGAATGGCGCGGCGGGCCACCAGGCGTCGGGAACGGCTTGCATGGTCAAGGCAAGCACGGTGCTGGAAACCAAACCTACGATTTCGGTCCACGCATTGGCGCGCCACCAGAGCCATCGAAGGAACAAAGCTGGGCCGAGGCCTGCGACCAGAGTCAGGGAGAACGTGAATAGATCCTTGATCGAGTCAGCGACCAAAGCCAAGGCAGCGGCGATGATTCCTACAAAAACAGCGACTAACCGCCCCATTCGCACATAGTGGCGTGGCTCGGCAGTTTTGTTGATGAAGCGCCGGTAAACGTCATTAATGGCATACGCGGATGCAGAGTTGAAGTGGGTGTCCAGGGTCGACATAAATGCCGCCAGGAAGCTCGCACATAGCAGGCCGAAAACGCCCGGGCCCAGCAACTGGCGCATGAGAATTGGATAGGAGGCTTCATGATCCACCACTCCATTTCGCATCAGCTCAGCGTCGGGCAGAAGGATCAACGAAGCTAAGCCGACCAAAATCCATGGCCAGGGTCGCAAGCAATAGTGAGCGACGTGAAACCAGAGGGCACCGGCGCGAGCGTTTCCTTCATCCTTGCTTGCCAAGAACCGCTGCACTGCTTGGCCGGATCCATCGGCATTTTTATTCAGCCAGCCGATCAGAGTGATGGTGACAAAAAACGTGGTGAAGCTTTGCGTCCAGAAACTGGCGGAAGTCCAGCCACCAGGCCCGGGAGACGGGATGAGCGCCAATTTGTCTCCATGGGTTTCCCCCAAGCGGCCAAACATGGCTTGCAGATTTTCGCTAAATCCAAAACCATCACCGATGACTTCGGCGCCAGCGGCTTGAACTGCGGCATAGGCCAGAGCGATGGCTCCTCCCAGAGCCAGGAAAAACTGGAAGAGGTCGGTCAGCACCACTCCCCACAACCCGGCCATGACGGAATAGCACAAGGCCAGGGTCACGGCGCCAGCAACGACCCAGAGATCTGCGCTTCCATCCTCGAGGCCAAGCACTGCGCCAACCACTTTGCGCATCGCTAGCAACACCCAAACCAAGACAATCGTATTGGTAATCAATGCGTGGTATGCGCCATAAAACCCGCGTAAAACCCGCGCCTGGGGCCCGTCGTAGCGGAGTTCGGCAAATTCGGCGTTGGTGGTGATGGGTAGCCGCCGCCACCAAGCCGCCAGCACAACAAACCATAAAGCTCCGCCAATCACGAAGGACCACCAAAGCCAGTTCCCTGCAATGCCATCGGTGCGAACCAATCCGGCGACGAATAAGGGAGTATCCGCAGCAAAGGAAGTGGCGACCAGGCTTGTGCCGGAAATCCACCATGGCAAGGTGCGGCCAGCGAGGTAGAAGTCGTCGGTAGAACGGCTTGCTCGACGCGACATCCACGCCCCGACCCCCATTGCCAGCGCCAAGTAGCCAAGGATGGCTAGCCAGTCGAGGGGGGCTAGCCCGAAGGAAGTGGATTCCTGGGGGAGGGAGAGATTGAGCAAGGCGGTTTGTTATTCCCCGTCGTGCAAGAGCAGGGCCAGCAGCGCCGGGGAAAGGCCCGGCAGGAACCAGCCGCGAGCCGAGGCGGGGGCGAGGTACGCGGCATCGGGCGAACCGGCGACGTAAAGCACTGGGCGCTGATGGTGGAGTGCTTCCAGCCATGGGCCCGGAATATTCGGCAGACCATGCCCTTCCCTGGCGCCGCAAAGGACCAAGACCGCTTTGGGCAGGTTCTCCGGTGGCTCGGTGTCTGGGCTGACCACGGTGACGCCGAACTCTTCGAGGAAACTGACGGCGTCGGGGGTGGAGGCGAGGTTGAGGGCGATGTCCGGGCGCGGATGGGTACGGCCGTGAGCACCGCCTGGCAGCGCGCGCAGCAGTGACTTCAGCGCGCCACCCAAAACCAACGGCTTGGATGCGGCTGGCTCGGTGTCGAGGGCGTAGCGGATCAGCTTTTCCACTCGCGCCGACGCCTCGCGCACCCGCGATTCTTCCAAATCGCCACGATCCAATGCGTCGCGCAGGGTGACGGCGAGAGCAACCGGGTCTTCGGGGTAGAGCAACAGGTCGCAACCGGCGTGGATCGATTGAATGGCGATTTCGTCGTGCGGTTCGTTGCCAAAGCCGGTCATGTTGAGGGCGTCGGTGACGACGCAACCGTCATAATTCATGTCGACGCGCAGCAGATCCATCAACTTCTTCGAACGCGTCGCCGGCAGACCGGAGTCGTCGACCATCGGGAACTCGATGTGACCTGCCATCACCGACGGCGCCAGGTCCTTCAAGGCGCGGAACGGTTCGAGGTGGTTCTCAATGTCATCAAAAGCCACCGCCATTTCAGTGTGGCTGTCCTGAGCGCAGGCACCGTGGCCCGGGAAGTGCTTGATGCACGGGATGGCGCCACCGTCGGTCAGGCCGCGGATGAAAGCGCCGCCGCACTCAATTACGCGCTGAATCTCGCCGCCAAAGGCACGGTTGCCGATGATGGGCGAGTTGACGGCGTCGGTGCCGGTGCGGTGCAGGTCGATGCACGGGGCGAATACCCAGCGCACACTTGCACTGGCGGCTTCGGTGGCGGTGCGGTGGCCGGCGTCGTAGCAGGCTTGCTCGCCGAGCAGACCCAGCGCCCAGGCGTCGGGCAGCGGGGTGAGCCCCTCAAATTGCTGGCCAGCGCCGCGCTCGAGGTCGGCGGCGAACAAAATCGGGTGGCCAGCTTGGTCTTCAAGGATGTCATGCATCCAGGCGACGTCTTCAGCGTCTCCGCCGAAGATCAGGAAGACGCGGGGGTCGAACTCGCGCAGGCAGCGCAGGGCTTCGGCGAGGCCTTCGCCTTTGTCCAGCCGTAGGGCCGGCGCGACGAGGCTATCAGTGATGCGAACGGTCAAGGTAGTGCGGGTTGGAACCCCTGGTTCGGGCCGGAATCAGGCCGTGGGCGGATCGGGGGAAATCCACCCTGAGATTAGGACTTGGATCGCTCCTAGTCGAGCAAGTCTGTGTAGAATTCCGGCCGATGTTGAAACCAACCATCCTGGTTCATGGCGGGGCAGGCTCAATCCCGGTTGAGTCGCGGGCCGCGCATCAGCAGGGTTGCGCCGACGCCGCCCAGGCTGGGGGCGAGGTCTTGCTTGGCGGTGGCAATGCGGTCGAGGCCGTTTGCGCTGCTGTCGAGGTCCTTGAGGACAACCCCATCTTCAATGCCGGCAAAGGCTGCGCCTTGACTTTGGACGGCGGCGTGTCGCTGGATGCGGCGGTCATGTGCGGCGATTCGCTGCAGGCGGCTGGCATCGGCTGTATCGGGCCGTTCAAGAACCCGGTGCGCATTGCCCAGGAATTGGTGCCCAAAAAAGAAGTGCTCCTAGTGGGGCCCCACGCCGAAATGTGGGCGGTCAATCACGGCTTCCGGGTCATCCCCAAGGAAGAATTGATCACCGACAAAGTGCGCGAGGTGTGGAAGGACGTTCTGGAGAACGGCGGGACCGGGAATTTTGCCGGTGGAACCGTTGGCGCTGTGTGTCGAGATGCGGAAGGGCGGATGGCAGCGGCGACGTCGACCGGCGGCACGATGGGCAAAACGCCCGGCCGGATCGGAGATTCCCCGCTGATTGGAGCAGGCACCTTCGCCGATGAAAAGTGCGCAGTTTCGGCCACTGGCGATGGCGAGTCTTTCATTCGCTCGGTGTTCGCTGGCCAGGTTGCCTGTGCTATTCGCGATGGCGCTCTGCCTGAAGATGCGCTCCAGCACCTACTCAAACGGGTGCGCGACGTTTACCAAGGCGTCGGCGGCGCGATTTTGCTGACGGTGGATGGTTCACCGATCCCGCTGTGCACGACGGAAACAATGAGCTGGGGCATGTGGTCGCCCAGCGAGTTGAAGTCGGGGATCTAACTACTTCAAGAACAAGTAGTACATCCGCCCGCGCGACAGCACGTGGCCCGCGCGGTCCATGGCTTCGGCGCCGAGGCCCATCCAGATGTCGCAACGCCCGGGCGAACGGATCGCGCCGCCGCGGTCTTGGTCATAGGCAAAGAAGCGCTGCGGGCGCTGCACCATCGAACCGGAAGTGGTGAAATCTGGCAAGCGCACTTCGATGTAAAGCAAACCTGCGCGCGGGAAGATGTCCTTATCGGTGGCAACCGAGCGCATCGGCGTCACCGGCTGGCCCAAGCAGCCATAAGGTCCACCCGGCGATTCCTTGAAGAAAACAAACGACGGGTTTTTCGGCAATACGCGGCCAATTTCGCTTGGATTGTCGCGGAAGTATTGACGCAGTTTGGTCAGCGACAGCTCGGACTTGCGAATCTTGCCTTCTTCAATCAGCACGCCGCCGATGGATTTGTATTCATGCCCATTTTTGCCGGCGTAACCAATCTCCAACTGGGTGCCGTCGGGAAGCTCGATCATGGCTGAACCCTGAACCTGCGCGGTGTAAACATCAAAGGCGTCGGCCAGGTAAACCAGCTCCAAGCCGTCCAAGTGGCCGTTGCGCATCAGCTCTTCATGGCTGTAATACGGCACCGTTTGTCCCGATGCCGTCTTGCGCCCCAAGATCTCGCCGCGCTTGCCTTTGACCAAATCCTCCGGCATCGAATACAGCGGGTAGCGGTAATGGGAAGTGCGTTTCTTCGAGCCCTTGTAGATCGGCGTGCCGTAACCAGTGAACAAAACGTCGCCGGTGTTGGAGCGGCCGCGCGCGATCCACACTTCAAACTCACTTTTTAGCGAGTCCATGAATGCGTCGCCGGATTCGCTGGTCAGCAGCAACTCGCGGAAGCGCTCCAGCGAATCGACCATGCGTTGATGGGTGATCGGCCCATAGGGAAAGAACCCCTTGGCCGACGGCTTGCTTAGATAAGTCAGCGAGTAGTCGGTGGATTGCAGCAGTTCCTCGCGAATCGGCCAGCCTATCGAAAAATCGGGCCACGGCTCGCCAGCGGGCAGTTGCACCAAACCAAGTTCACCCGGCTGCAATTCCACCATGTAATCGTCGACGTTTTCCTCCTGCGGCTGCTGGGCGCAGGAAGGGACCAGGAGCGAAAGGCAGAGTAAGGCAAGACCGGCGCGCTTCATGGGTGCAGCCTATTCCGTGGCAAGGGGCAGATTCAAGCAAAGGCCAGATCTTTCCGGCCAACATTCAGCCGTTCGTCCGAAGTTGGTCCAAGGAAAGGGGCCAGCTTGTTTTATGCTCCTGCCGATGGAATTCGAATACCGACGCGATCTCCCCGGCGGCGCCGTGCTGACGGTTTTGACCTTCACCAGCAAAGTCTTGGAGGGCAACACTTTGGGGGATCCGGTTCGGCGCTCGCACCCGGTGCTACTGCCGCCGGGGTTCGCAGGGCCCAATGCCGACGTCCAAGCTGCGATGGAATATGTCGGTGGCGATGGTCTACCGCTGGTCACCGTGCTCTCGGGATACACCGGCTTCAACCACAAGATCATCAACAAGGGTTCGATGTGGAGCGAGACGCTGCCGGAGCGCATTGGTCGCTGCATGGCGGAGGGCTCGATCCCGCCAGCGGTGTTGATGTGGCCGTCGTG
>CAZMDZ010000137.1:0-9420 GCA_964565175.1 uncultured Planctomycetales bacterium | reverse complement strand
CTTCACTATGAGCGAGGCCGAAGCGAATGCGCTGATCGACAAAGACCCGCGCAACAAGGAGGTGCTCTTTCCGTATCTCAACGGCAAGGACCTGAACTCGAGTCCGACGCAGTCACCGAGCCGTTGGGTGATTAACTTCCACGACTGGCCGGCATCGCGATCGTTGCGGTGCAGGGTGTGAACTTGCTCGGGCAGCACTTGTGCCAGGAAGTGGGTATCGCACCAATCAGAAGGATTGGAGTAAGGCACACTGAACTCACCCGTCCGGTAAACGGTGTTGCTGGCGGTCGGCCGAACGAAAAATTCAAACACCGCAGTTTGGCCAGCGGTGACGTCTTGCGTGCGCATGCCGCCAGCCATGAGATCGGCGATCAGTTCGCCGTTTTCATCCCAAACTTCCACCCGCACACCCGTTTCTGGACTGACTTCGTAAGCGTCCTGCATTTCGGGGTTCACCGACTCCACGTCTCGAGTCTGCAAGGCGCGGATCGACTCGATCAAACTGCTCACTCGATTTAAGTCAGCGGGATGGTCCCACAACTCACGCACCACCCAGCGTGGCTTGCCCTGCTCGACGACGCGGGCAATGGTGGTGGTCTGTTCCGGCGATTGAATGCGGACACGACCGATGCCGTCGTGTTCGATCAAATCAGGGAACATGCGCAGAGTTGCTGCCCTGGTGCGGGCATGGGCGTCTCCACGCCAAGGCTGCTCAAGAATCAATACGCCAAGGAACAGCAGCGCAAAAACGACCGCCAAAATTCGATTGCGTGGATTCATCGTGCTCCTCCGAAAGGCCTCAATTCCCTGCTCCACTCGAAGTCGATGGATACGGCCGACGCGCGCGTCGACGGTGAAAGGTGAAGTGAGCAATGCCGGCAATCAGCAGCACAATCGGCGGCGCCAATACGTTCCACCAAGCGATACGCGATTCCATTTGATCGCGGTGTTTGCGAGCAGCTCGATCGATGGTGCGGTTTTTTGAGTCGGACTCCTGCACTCCGCCAGCTTGCTCAATCGCGGCAAGATAGAAGTTTGTCAGCGGCCGCTGCTTGCGACCACGCGAACGCAATCCGATCAAAGATTCATCTTGCGCTAACCAGTCGATCAAGTTGTCGGCGAAGGCAGCGTTGTTGGTTCCACCTTCAAAGGTGATGTTATGGAACACCTCGCTATCGCCGAGCACAACCAAAACGCCGTCGGTGGTGGCGTCGGCACCGAATTTACCGCTGACTGCAACGCCGACGTCAAAGTGCTGGGCTTTGCCCGTCCGAGCGGCCATCGTTTCCAGCAGCTTCAGGTTATTGCGATCTATCCCTAACTTGGTCTCAGCGGGCAGCGCATGTGCTTGCGCCGACGACCGCAGCAGGGTTTCCGCCGTCAACTCCGAACCGGCTCCTTGATGGAAAGTGATCGGGTGTGCCCAAACCATCTCGACCATGTCCAAGCCCGCAGTCACGATGTGGCTTGCGTTGAGCGAATCCTGCTGCAATTGCAAGAAAAATCCGTACGGCAATAAAATCGGGCTGCTGCCTTGGGTGCCGTCGGGCAGGGTGACCAATTGCACATCCACCTGCAACGACTTGCATTGCTCGTCGTAAACCAGCTCCTTGTGCACCTCGACGCCGTAACCCTTTAACCAGTCATCGATGCCGGTATTTAGTGGCTCGGTTGGCAAACCATTTTCCGGCAGCACCTTCTCTTGATCGACCAGCATCAAGAAGTGACCGCCACGCTTGAGGTAGGCATCGATTTGTTCCAGTTCCTGAGGTGTGACGCCTTGTGGGCGAGCAACAATCAAACCAACGATGTCCTCCGGCACCGGCTTGTCGGCGTTGAAAGTCCGGAAGTCACGAATGGCAAAACGATCGGCCAAATTGTCGCGCAGGTTTTCAAAAACCCGCTCCGGCTGTGCCTCTTGATCAATGCCCGGCACTGGCGGCGGCAAATGTGGTTCGCGCGAAAAGAATGCCAACACTGGTCGGTCGCGACCACGCAGCAACGCCGCCAGGCGACTGGCAACCGCAAACTCGAATTCATCGGGCACGACGAATGGGATCAGTGCGGACTGATCCTGGTAGCGCATTTCCAAACCTTGGTACAGCTTTTCAACGCTGACCCCGCCCACCCGTGAATCGGTCACCGTCAACGGCACCACGCCAATGTGTTCGGCGTCGCGCGCAGCCACCAGGTCAGTGGTTGGATCCACCGTTTCAATGGCGACGTACTCCGCCCCCAAAGCCGCGATTTCATCGAGCCGATCTTGGATGCTTAACCGCGACGGTAAAAGCTGTTCAGCACCTTCGATGTCGCGGTTGAAGTAAAGCTTGATCTGCAGGCGATCATCCAGCTGGCCGATCAAATCAATCAACGTCGGCGAAAGCGAGTAGACCTTTTCTTCCGTCAGGTCCCATCGCCAGCGCACCTTCTGAGTGATCACCACCGCGCAAAAGATGATGCCGACGACCAAGGCTGCGGTCAGCGAGTTTTGCCTTTTGTGGCTCATCCGCGCCACCTCCGACGCTCCAGCACCAAGCCGTTCAGGCACAGGAACAGGGCGGTTAGACCAACGAAGTAGCTGAGGTCAGCAAACGACAGTACTCCACGACTCATGGCGGCGAAGCGTTCGTTCATATCCAGCGACATCAACAACCTCGACCAGCCCGTTGATTTGGCGATCATCGGCGCCAACACAGCTGGCAAGTTCAACCCGGCGAGTAGCAAAACGCCGAGCAACCAAGCGACAATTTGGTTTTGAGTCAACGCCGACAAAAACAATCCAGCGGCTAAGCATGCGGCGCCCAAAAGCAAAGCGCCGAAGTAACCACCAATCAATGGGCCTATGTCGAGCGGGCCTAACCAGGCAACCGTGATGGGTGTCAACGCGGTCGCGACCAGAGCAAGAGCCAGCAGCATCCAAGCGCCCAGAAACTTACCTAAAACCAAATCACGGACCCGAAACGGGTAGCTAAACAAGAGTTCTTCGGTCCCGGAGCGTTGCTCTTCACTCCACATCCGCATCGTGATCGCGGGTGTAATCAGCATGAACATCACCGGCAACAAAGCGAAGAAGCTGCGCAGATCGGCGCTGCCAGCTGCAAAAAAGTCGCCGAGCAAAAAGAAAAAGGTAGCGGTTAAAACCGGCAACGCGGCCAAAACCAAGTACGCGACCGGCGAATCAAACGCCGCCCAGCACTCGCGCTTGGCTAACAAAAGGGCTTTTTTCATGCGCCGACCGCCCCCGCTTGTAGATCCCTGAACAAGGATTCCAATGTTCCGGTTTCTGCATTCAACTCCAACAGCGTCAAGCCGTTGGCGGTGACCGCTTGCGACAGTTCGCGCAAGGCTTCGGCCCCACCGCCACCCGACAGGCGCACCACTGCGCCACTGTGACTGCTGTCACCCAGCGGGGCCGTCAACCATTGGCGGACCTCGCAACCGGCTCGCTCAAGGCTGGCCTGCAGTTGCTCCTGTCCACCATGCACAACTACGCGTGCACCAGCGCCGTCGCCACTTTGGGCGAGCTGTTGCAACGAATGATCGGCGACTTTTTTCCCTTGGTGAATCAACACCACGCGGTCCGCAAGCGCTTCCACCTCGGGCAGGACGTGAGTGGTCAAAATCACTGTTTTGCTTTGACCGAGGTTGCGAATCAACTCGCGAATCTCGACCACCTGCAGCGGATCCAAACCGTTGGTCGGTTCATCCAAAACCAGCAACGGCGGGTCATGCAACAAAGCCTGAGCCAAACCGACGCGTTGACGATACCCCTTCGAGCAATCGCCGATGTTGCGGCGGAAGACCATCTGCAAACTGGTCGACTGGACGACGCGATCGATGGCTTGTTTCTTGCTTTCGCGAACGAGGCCTTCCGCCTTCTGTGCCTGCCAAGCGAAACTCAAGTATTGCTCAACCCGCATATCGGTGTACAGCGGATTGTTTTCGGGCAAGTAACCCACCAGCGCCTTCGCTGCCAAGGGCTCCTTTTCGACATCATGGCCGCAAACTCTGGCCGAGCCTTGATCGGCGGCCAAGTAGCCCGTCAAAATTTTGATGGCTGTGGTTTTGCCAGCGCCGTTAGGCCCCAAAAAGCCAACGACCGCACCGCTAGGAATCTCGAAACCGACTCCTTGCAAAGCCCGAACTTCGCCGAATGCCTTGTGCAAATCGTGCACTTGGACCACAGCGTCCGCCGACGATTGGGCACTCTCTGCCCCACCTTCGGTTCCGCTGGTCAACCCGCGCCTGTCACTCGACATCATCAAGGGAGAACGCGTCCAAGAACTCGCGGTTCGAAGGATATCTCTCCAAACGATCGATCAGCATCTCGACCGCTTCGCGCGGACGCATTCGCGACAGCACTCGGCGCAGGATGTTGATTTTGCGCATCGTTTGGCGCGTAAACAACTTCTCTTCCTTGCGCGTGCCGGTCGAATTGATGTTGATCGCGGGGAAAATGCGCCGATCGGCCAAAGCTCGATCCAACGTCACTTCCATGTTGCCGGTTCCTTTGAACTCTTCAAAGATGACGTGGTCCATGCGCGAACCAGTGTCCACCAACGCCGACGCCAAGATGGTCAGCGAGCCAGCGTTTTCGGTATTGCGCGCCGCGCCGAAAAAGCTTTTCGGCTTTTGGAACACCCGCGAGTCCAGACCACCGGACATCACCTTGGAATCTTTCCCGCCAACCGTGTTGTTGTAAGCACGGGTCAAACGAGTGATCGAGTCGAGCAGGATGACAACTTCCTTGCCCTCTTCCACCAAACGCTCGGCGCGGAATTGCACCAACTCGGCCAAACGCACGTGGCGCTTCGGCGGTTGATCCATGGTGCTGACGTAAACCTCGCCGTTTTTCAAGTTGCGACGCCAGTAGGTCGCTTCTTCCGGCCGCTCGTCAATCAGCAACACCATGATGTGCACGTCCGGGTAAATCTCTTCCATGCTGCGTGCAACTTGCTGCAGCAAAGTCGTTTTTCCGGTTCGTGGCGGCGCCACTAACAAACCGCGTTGTCCGCGCCCCAACGGCGCAAGCAGATCCATCACCCGCATCGACAAACTGCCATCGTGTTTGCAGGTGCCTAGCTCAAAATGGAAGTCCGGATCGATCACCGTCAGTCCTTTGAACTGCGGCATGCGTCGACGTTCATGGGCATCCATGCCGTCGATACTCTCCAAGAACTCCATGCGAGGGCCGTATTTGCCCTTACCGGGTACGCCGCGACCAACGCACAACATGCCGTTCTTCAAGCCGAACTTGCGCACGATAGCGACCGGCACCATGGTGTCCTGTGGACTTTCCGCCAGGTCTCGGTCGAGTTGGCGCAAGAAGCCAGTACCGTCTTTGCGGATATCCAGAATTCCGGAAACCTCCAACGGCTCGCTCCGGTGCGGTGGGCCACCGCCTCTGGAGTTGGACTTGGCGTCACTCTGCCGTTCGCGATTGCCATCACTACGCTCCCCGCCGCCGCGTTCGCCGCGTTTGTAACGACTGCGTCGGCGTCGACGTCGGGAATCGCCTCTTTCGCCGTCTTGATTGTCGGCTGGGGAACCGTTGGCTTCAACGGATGCAGAATCACCAGAGCCCTCTTTCGAGGACTTGGAGGTGGATGCAGGCGCATCGGTGGCGTCGGCCGCCGAAGTATTCGTTACTTCAGGGGCTGCCGGTTTGCGAGGACGCCGACGACGTCTACGCCTCCGAATTCCTGCCTTTTCAGGCGGTCTTTCTTCGGTCATGAAGCTCCTCCAACTATGAGGAGAACCAGGAGGTCTACGCTAGTGAGCCTGGTATGGCGCGGTCACGCCACTCACATAAAACAATCCAGACAAAACGCTTGGATCTAACGAGAACCGATCACCGGTGGGTCTAGGTGGTCGGGGCGAGAGGATTTGAACCTCCGACCTCTGCGTCCCGAACGCAGCGCTCTGCCAGGCTGAGCCACGCCCCGATCGAACGGCCCGACATTATGGGGCCGCCGACCGATGATGGCAACTGCCATTATCGTCCAAGATCGACAAATTGGCCACTATTCTGTAGGGCTAAATTGCGCATCCAGGTTTTTTTGAAGTCACCAATTGCGACCGCATGAATCGAAATGCGGCGGAACTCATTGAATTTATTAATCGCCGCCAAGATTTCGTCGGTGTCGACCATTTCCCCCACCGTGGGCAATCCATCGGAGAAGAAGAACAGCGTGTCTCCTTGCTCGTCAACCTCAGTCGATGAGTCGCGAGTGACGGCAAGCATGGTTTTTTCATCGGTCACGCCCAAGCCAGCCATCAAAGCTGCGTAGGTATTGGTACGACCAGCGTCGACGTTGGCCGATCCTTTGAGTCCGGCTGCTGCTCGTGCTTGGGCGGCGGAACCACCAACCGGTTTCAGTTTGCGCACGAATTCAAGCGCCGACTTTTTGTTGAGCGCGTTGGCGGGAACCAACTTGTCGCGCCAAGAATCCACTTCCGTGGCGAAGGCGTGCACGGTGAATTTGACATGCCCTTCCAAGCCTTTGATGGCCGCAGTCAACTCCTTCTTGATGATCTCCATCTTCTCGAATCGATTGTGACCGGCTTTGCGAAACTTATCGCGTTCGAGCACCGAGTCTTCCATGGACCCGGAGATATCAATCACAAACACGACTTCGCGGCTAGGCGTGGAAATCCCCGCAAACGACGCCGAATCACCCTCTGGCACGTAAAGGAGCGCGGTTTCGGCTCTGGCCTCACGGCGCTCAGCCAGCTTTTCATCGCTTGGGATTTGGAAGTCAGCAGACGCTCGGCCCCACCAGCGCTGCCACTGATCGGCGACCGGTCCATACTGCATGTCGGTGATCTCAAGCAGCGTTGGGTAAATGTGCTGCAGCACCAAACCTTCGCCGTTTTGCCACAAATCGATCAACGGCCCGATGGCATCGCGGTGTCGCACGGTGCGCAACGCCAAAGTTCCAGCAACTTGCACGCTGGTATTGGGATCCTCCAGCGCTGCAAGCAAGGGCGGCAGGCATTCGTCGGTGTGGCCGGTGCTCAGTTGCACCATCGACTCAATGGCCGCAACGCGAACTAACGGATTGTCGTCGGCGCCAGCCATTTCGATCACTTGAGGCCGGGAATCCCCGTCGCGCATGCTGCCGATGCCGCGCACAGCCCACAAGCGCACGCCGTCTTCCTTATGACCGAGATGTGGGCGTATCAGCGGCAAAAACTCGAGCCACTTGCTTTTGCTCGCCGCGCGCAAGATCGG
The DNA here is from genome assembly GCA_964565175.1 of uncultured Planctomycetales bacterium. Classification (GTDB taxonomy): domain Bacteria; phylum Planctomycetota; class UBA1135; order UBA1135; family UBA1135; genus JACNIZ01. The sequence goes on along the minus strand of CAZMDZ010000137.1, from coordinate 2,186 downwards.
GCCAAGCTGCTCGGACGGCTTGCCCTTCTCGACAATTTTCAGCAACGGCTCCCGCGACGCCTTGGAAGGCAGCTGGGTAATCACCGCTGCGGCGGCGTCTGCCACGGCTGGGTCTTTATCCTTCAGCACTGGCAGCAGCACCTTTGCCACACCGGAATCGTCGATTTCCTCTAAGGAGTAAATGAACTCGACGCGCTGGATCGGATCCTTGGTCTTTTTGAAATAGCGTTTGAAATCGCGTACGGTGGGGTCGCCTTGCTGGGGTAACAGCAGGCTCAGTAGCAGCAAGGAAATCGACCACATGGTCTTACTAGGATAGCGAAACGATGCGGTTAAGCCTTTCAACGCACCTGTTTGTGTACAACCCGCTCGGAGCTCAGGCTTTGCAGGCCATGGCTGCGTCCCCACTCTCCAGCTTGGAAGTGTGGCTGGCCTCGCCCCATCTCCCCTGGCGAGATCCGGTGGCGATGGCTGATTTCCGGCAAGACCTCGTCGCTCACGGCCTTAGTGCCTCGAGCGTGCACCTGCCGCTCTACCCGTCCGTTCCAGACCTGCTGGAACGCAATATCCGCTGGTCGTTGATCGACCCGGACCCAGTCAAGCGCAAAGAAGCCTTCGAGGGCACCGCCGACGGTTTGCGCGCCGCCGCGGTGCTGGGCGCCGGGCAAGCCGTGCTGCACATGGGCTGGCCTGCAGACCAATGGGATGCCCAGTCCCACCGCCTGGCCCGCCAATCGATGGAACAATTGCTGCCCATCGCCGCCGAAAATCAGGTGGTCATCGCTCTCGAAAACCTGACCTCGGCGGGCACTTCCGTCGAAGCACTGATGACTTTGCTTGATGACGTCCAAGCTGGGCAATGGGGTGGCATTTGCCTGGACGTCGGCCATGCCAACTTGGAAGGCGACGTGGTCGAGATCCTGCGCAGATCGGAACCCCGCCTGAGCCATTTGCATCTGCACGACAATGACGGCAGCGGCGACCATCACCGGCCGCCCGGCGAAGGCAGTCTTGATTGGCCGGCGATCTACCAAGCCATTGAAGAGCTCCATTTCAATGGTCACGGGGCAGTTGAAATCCGTGATTATTCCAAAGGCGAAACGCCCGCCAACGAACTCCTGCACCAATCTCTGCAAAGGTCCAGCCAAGCCCTTCCCAACCTTCCGCTTTATCCCCTCACTACGGCCTAAACTCTCACACCGAATGGCCAGGAATGAAGCAAACTGATCCACAAACCGAAGCCCGACGCCATCAGTGGTTACGCGGTGACCTTGAAGGCTCGTGCCTGACTCCCGAAGCGGGTTTGCGGCGCTACTTCCGCAGTTTAGACCCCGATCTACACGGTTGGTTAAGGGTGACGTCGCCTGACCCGGCGCCGCTGCCAACGACGCGGTTTTTGCAGCAATGCGGCGTCAATGTTCCAAGCATCGGCGATGCAGTCGAGGGTGCTTATTTGGTCCAAGACCTCGGCGACCAACATCTCGCCGACGACCCCAACCAAGACGGCTACCGCCAACTCTTAGGTTGCTGGCATCGTTTTGCCTTTCAGGATTTACCGCCTTCGCATCCGAATCGGGCCATGGCTTTGGATTCGGCGTTGTTTCGCCGCGAGCTAGAGTTGTTCCGAGATGCCTACTTAGAAGGCGCCTGCTCGGTCAAGATCACTCCCAATCTGCGCGCCGAGTTGCGCCACACCGCCGACCGCTTAGCCGAACACGCCAGTTCTGGCCCATGGTCACTTCAACACAGGGATTTCCACTCGCGCAACGTCTTGCTCACGGACAACGGCGAGGTGGCCTTGATCGACCATCAAGATTTACGACCCGGGCCGGTTTTTTATGACTTCGCCTCTCTCGCTACCGACGCCTACGTCGACATACCCGACGCCATCCAATCGCTGATTCAGCAAAGCGTGCAAACCTTAGGTCGGCGATTGGGTTTGAGCCCGGAACAATCCCTGATCCAATACCGCTACACCGCCCTGCAACGGGTGCTCAAAGCACTCGGCACTTTTGGGCGGTTGCTGCTCATCGGCCGCTTGGATTATGTTTCCGCTGCCCATCGCGCCCATCAACAGGCAACGGAGTTACTGGCCGAAGTCCCGGGCATGTGCACCTATCAAGAAATTTGGCAGCAAATCAAACCGCTCTGTCCCCGCGCCTGGGAACAACGCCACGCCGAATCGT
>CAZMDZ010000136.1:0-9423 GCA_964565175.1 uncultured Planctomycetales bacterium | reverse complement strand
TACGCCGTCCGACCTTGCTGGCATTGAATGCGCCGCTGGAAATTGAAATCATTGGCGACGATTTAATCTCGATTGCTGAATCCGCAAAGCAAGTCGAAAACGCGGTAGCCGACGTCGATGGAATTGTTGATTTGCGCAGCTCCATTCGCCGCGGCAATCCGGAAGTGCGGGTGGAGTTGGATCGACTGATGCTGACCCGCCACAACCTCACTGTTTCACAGGTTGCGGAGCGCTTGCGATTGGCTGTAGAAGGCCAAGTTTCTTCGACCTTCCCGGGCAAGGACGAACGCATCGACATCCGGGTACGTGCCGACCTCAGCCACATGCAACACGTCGAGCAACTGGCGCTGTTGCCGGTCAACCCTGATGCTGAAAAGCCGCTCACGCTGGGCGCAGTCGCCAAGCTGTCGATTGCCGATGGACCAAGTGAAATTCGACATATCGGTGGTCGTCGAGCTGCCGTGCTGAGCGCATCACTGGCTGGCTTTGACTTGGGCGCTACGGCTAACGCTGTGGAGGCTCGCCTTGCCGACCTACCCCCAAAAAGCGACCGCATCCTCACCTTAGGTGGACAAACCCAAGAAATGGATTCGGCGCTGGACTCGCTGACCTTTGCTTTGCTGTTGGCCATCTTCTTGGTCTACGCTGTCATGGCCGCGCAATTCGAAAGCTTGGTCCAGCCACTACTGATCATGTTCTCGGTACCGCTGGCGGCAACCGGCGCGATTTGGGTGCTTGGCGCAACCGGCACACCAATTTCAGTGGTCGCTTTGCTCGGCGCGCTAGTACTAGCTGGCATTGTGGTGAACAACGCCATTGTGCTGGTTGACCGCATCAATCAAAACAGAGCAGGCGGCAAAAAGCTCGACGTCGCCATCCTCGAAGCAGGTCGTGCTCGTTTGCGACCGATTTTGATGACTACCGTGACTACGGTACTTGGGATGGTGCCGCTGACCGGCGTACTCAGCACCTTGCCCTTGACCAGCATGTTCTTCAGCTCCGAAGGCACCGAACTCCGTGCACCAATGGCCCTAGTTGTCATCTTCGGCTTGATGGCATCCACCCTTCTCACTCTAATCGTCATCCCTGTCGGTTACCGAGTTTTGGCCCTGGCAACGCAACGCTATGACTGAACCCGACGCCCGCCTGGTCCGCTTTTTCAAGCTGCTTATCAGGCGGCCTGTCGCGGTGTTGATGCTGACGCTAGCGATCCTTGGCGCTAGCGCCATTGCCACCTACCGCATTCCGATTGAGATGCTGCCAAAAGGGTTGGCGGGCTCTGCCATCACCATCAGCGCACCGTGGCCTGGCGCCAACCCGGCGGAAGTTGAGCTACGCGTGGTCCGCCCGCTGGAAGATGAGCTGCGTGGCCTTGCGGGGATTAAAGAAACAATTTCCGTTGCCTCGTCGGGTATGGGTCGAGTCAACCTAGTCTTCCCCGGTGACGCCGACATGGACCAAGTTCATGCCGAGGTTGCCGACCGCGTTGAAAGAGTTCGTCCTCTTTTGCCCCGCGATGCCGACCGGGTCCGGATTATGCGCATGCAGCTGGACGACATGCCGATTATGTGGCTGGGTGTGACCTACAGCGAAGATGCTTATGAACGCGCCCAGGAGACGATTGCCAATGTACTGATCCCCCGCCTCGAAGCGGTGGATGGGGTTGCGGCCACGCGAGTCAATGGAGTGGAACCAACCTCGGTTCGCATCCTATTGGATGAAGACAAGACGCTCGCCAACCGAGTGGACATTGGAGCACTGGTTGCGCGCCTGCAATCGGACAATTTATCCCTACCTGTCGGCGATCTGGAAGGAGCTGGATCTCGCTATATTGTTCGCGTCGACAGCCGCTTTCAAACGCTGAAAGACATCGAGGACTTCCCGGTTCGAGAGGGATTAACCTTGGGCGACATTGGCCGGGTGATTGAAGCACGCTCGGCACCTGAATTCTTTTTCAAGGTCAACGGCGAGTTTGCCGTCGGCATTAGCGTTCAAAAGGAGACAGCGGCCAATACTTTTGAAGTTTGTCAGGCAGTCAGCCAACTGGTCGAAGTAGAGTTGCCCAACGATCCGCTGCTCGGCGGAATGGAATATTCGATCTTCTGGAATCAAGGCGACAACATTAAGCAGAACCTTGAAGGTTTGGTGATGGACGCCGCCAAGGGCGGTGCGATTGCCATGCTCGTGCTGATGCTGTTCTTGCGTCGGGTGCGTTACACCATCTTGGTTGCAGCATCGATCCCCTTCGCCGTCTTAGTCACGTTGGCTTACCTCTACTTCAGTGGGGACACCTTCAACATTATGACGATGACCGGCATCACGATTTCGATCGGCATGTTGGTCGACAACTCGGTGGTGATCGTAGAGAGCATTTTCACCCGTCGTGAAAAGGGCGAGGAGTTGGGCAAAGCCTGTGCCCATGGACCTGCCGAAGTGATGATCGCGGTGATTACGGCAACATTGACCACGGTGGTCGTCTTTGTGCCGTTGATCTTCATGTCCACCGACAACAACATTCGTGTCTTCACTGGTGCGATTGGGATTCCGCTTTGCATTTCGCTATTGGCGGCGCTGCTGTTGGCCGTCATCATCGTCCCAGTCGTGTCTTATCGACTTGGAGGCCGTGACAGCGCCAAGCAAGGACAAGTGAAAAGCACCAAGGATGGCAAACAAAGCAAATTGGCCAGGCTGATGAACGCGATCAGCCCGCTTGCCTTCCTGAAAAAAGCGATGCCTCGTTTGGTGGCCTGGAGCTTGGACCACCCCTTACGAGCAGTGACCATTTCCCTCTTGGCGCTGATGTCGATTTCAATCGCCAGGAGCGGGCAAACCAATTCAGGCAATCTGCAAATGGGCAGTCAGCTGGAAGGCGACTTCGAGATCCGCGGCGCCGCAAGCCTGTTCGAAGCTCACCAGATCGTCTTGAAGGTCGAGCAAGCGCTGATGGACGAAGATTTGCTGAAAGACATCGGCTCGCCCGACATTGGCGTTGGTTTCGATCGAACCTCTGGGCAAATCAATCTCTGGCATGACTCCGCCCCTGATGCGGAGGATGCAGATCGCTATCTCGACATTTTGAATGAACGGTTGCCCAAGATGGCGGCGGTGGAGTATCGCTTCGGCACCCAGTTCAACCAGCGAAGCACAGAGGACCAAAAAGGCTGGATCGGCATGCAGCTCGAAGGCCCAGACAGTGAGGTGCTACAAGAGATCACCAATGAACTGCGCGGCGAGGCGGTGGAATCGGGGCTGTTCGAAGAGGTTTCTAAAAACCTGAATACGAGCAAAGAGATTCGCGTCACCATGGATCGCCAACTGATGGCCGAAGCTGGCGTCAACAGCCAAACGCTGACTGGCAACATGGAATGGAACTTGCGCGGCTTCATGGTTTCGCGCTTCCAGAAGAAGTACGAAGACATTCCGTTGATCTTGGAGTACGACGACCCGGAGAACCCGAACAAATCCGACTTGGTCGACATGTCGATTTGGACAAATACGGGTGCGGTTCCACTTTCTTCCTTCGCCTCATTTAGCCACGGCGAAGGGCCTGCGGCAATTTCTCGACGAGATGGCCGCACAGTCGCTGCGCTTGGCTTTAAAGCCAAGGAAGAGGATCTCAAAAAGGCTGCCGAGTTACTGGGCACCTTCATGCAAGACCGCAAGCTACCGGAGGGCTATCACTGGAAGCAACTGGGTGGACTGAACGATTTCGAAGAAGGTGCCAAGGACATTCAAAGAGCCTTGACCCTTTCCGTCGCCCTGGTTTTCTTGCTCATGGGCTTGCTGTTTAACTCGCTGATCTTGCCGCTTTCGGTATTGATCACTGTGCCCTTCGCCATGGTCGGTTATTACTGGGCGTTTAAGATCACCGGTCAAGCTGGCGACCTACTCAGCATGGTCGGCTTAATCGTGTTGGCCGGAGTAGTGGTCAACAACGGCATTGTCTTGCTAGACCGCATCCTCCACCTGGAAGCCCGCGGTTGGAGCCGACGTCAGGCGATCCTCGATGGCGTGCGTGACCGCCTGCGCCCGGTGTTGATGACGGCGATGACCACCATCTGTGGCTTGCTGCCGATCGCGATGTCCAAAGCACAATCCGGCAGCTTAAGCTTCCAAGGGTTGGCGATTGGTATTTCCGGCGGCTTGATCGTCAGCACCATATTCACGCTGTGGACGGTGCCGTTGATCTACCACCTTCTTCGCGATCTCACCGAATGGTGGGCGCGGATCAGGGGCTCCAATACTTCTGCAGATCCGAAGGCCAGTTCCTCCCAAAGTGCTTAACCAACATCTGGTCGAGGGCTGGCGCGGTCATTGCCACGCTGCCCTCGGTGCTCAACCGCTTGAGGTAGTCCTTAAAAAAGTTTTTGCTCTGCTTGGGCTTTTCGTCGAGCATGAACTTGCCGAAGGCATAACACAGTAGTTCCCGATCGCGATCAAATTCCATCGCAATGGGCGCGAACAGGTGATCCTCGACCGAGAACTTGCCCGCCGAAACTAATCGGCGCGCAGTGGAATCCCACAGCGAGGGTTCGATGAACTTCGCCCCCACGCCAATGCGGTGGGCCTTGACATCGCCATTGGCTAACTTTTGCACCGACGAGGTCAGGCCCATCAAAATGCCGGGCGGTAAGCTGCCACACTTCTGAATGAGCTTGACCTCAATCATTTGACGCGCCAATTCGTGGGTCTGATCGTATTCGTCGGCGAATTGCTGCAGCCAAACGCCGACTAGCGGCGGTGACCCGGTGGAAAAACCAGAGCCTTCGCGGGCGGAGGTGTAATAGCTGGCGTGAACGGGTGCTGCTTCCGCGGTCACGTCGCAAACGGCGCGGAAGGAATCTCGGTCTTGCAAGACGAAGGCAACTGCCGGCAGCGATTCACCGCCAGCTGGCAAGACGCCACTCATCCAGGCGATTTGCTTGTCGTAAATCGAAATCCAATCTCTGGCCGACAACGAACTTTCGACCTAAATGGTCCACTGCTGGTCCTTACTGGTGAAACTTTTCATGCCAGTCGAGCCAGCAAAATTCGCCAGTTCCTCTGCCGCAGCCGAAGCCATGTCAGCCTCGGTCCCCGTCAATTTGACGCCGGATTCCCAGAACTTGGCGGTCTTCTCCTGTGCCGACGGCCCGAAACAGGCTTGGACCAAACCGGCGTGATAATCCTGATCGAGCGCTTGCCCAGGGCGCGCTTTGTGAGCGTACAACGCCAGATAAGCCCGCATTTCCAATCGGGCTTTTTGACAGGCATAAAAGCTAAGGGCGAACCACGGCGCAAGAATCTCAGGCCGAGGACCGTCTTCGGCAACTTGCCACAAGTCGGAAAATAAGTCTGCCGCACACGCTTGACCGGCGCGCTGTGGCCAGCTGTCGGAAAAGGTGGATGGATCCTTGCGGCCACTCTCAATGGTGAAAAAAGCACTCACCTGCTGCCCGGATTGCTGCTGAATGCTCATGCTGACGCCTTCGGCGGCCCAATAGGGATAAGCGCCATAACGCCTCGCGAATTCAGCATGCACCGAAGAGACCACCAAATAGCGACCGAAGGCATCCGAAGCAGCAGATTGCTTGAGAAAGGCATAGCCTTGTTGGGGGTAGCAAAACATCGTTTGCTTGCGCGCCCACTTGCGCCATTCTTCATTTTCGGGCGCCTCGGCCGGAGCGATGACGTCGACCACCGCTTGGCGCGCCTTCTTCTGTGGCACGTAAAACAGAATGGCCGGACAACCAGCTCGGGATCCGGCTCGCCGAGGATCAAATCTAGCTGTTCATGCGCATATTGCAAACCGCGCACCACCCTTTCGGTGCTTTCGGTATTCGCACCAGAGACCAGCATCCAGCGCTTGGCTGGGTCCACCTCGATCTTCCACTTCATGGTTTTGGCGGCGGCTTCCACCCGTTCCATAAATGGGTCTTGCGCAGAGGCGAAATTGGCGCCGAAGAAAATGGCTCCGGCAATGAAAAATTGCAACGCGAACTTCATGAGGCAAATTGAAGGGGCTAGGCCCGGACAGAAAAGGCGTCGGCGGTGGGCGCCAACCCTTCTATTTTAACGAGCTATTGGAATAGATCTCGCCAAACCGGCGTCGTCACACGGTTTTTGCGCTCCACGCCTTGCCGCCTGCCGTCGGATCGACGACAATACCGGCTTACCTGCAGACGACCATGTTCCTTGAAGCTTCTCCAGACGGCAAAGGCCGCACCATCGGCATCGCCGTGGCTCGGTTTAACACCGATATCACCGATGCCCTGCTCAACGGCGCCTTGCACAGCTTGGCCGCAGCTGGCGTGGCAGAAGACCACATCACCATTGCCCGCGTGCCAGGTGCTTACGAGCTGCCGCTGGTTTGCGGCAAGATGGCCCGCAGCGGCCACTTTGACGCGGTGATTGCCCTGGGTTGCGTCATTCGCGGGGATACGCCGCACTTTGACTTTGTCGCCGGAGAATGCGCTCGCGGCTGCATGAGCACCTCCCTAGAAAGCGGGGTGCCCGTGGTTTTTGGGGTCCTTACCACCGATACGCTGGCTCAAGCTCAGCACCGCGCGGACCCCGATGTCCTGCAGTCCAGCGACCAATTCGAAGAGGATCGCCAGACCAAGGTCACGCCCAAATCCAATAAAGGAGCCGAGGCGGCGCAGGTCGCGCTTGAGATGGCTTCTCTACTCGAGCAGATCCAATAAAAATATGCGTCGCCGCACCCGTGCCCGCGAACTCGCGCTGCAGTTCTTGTACACCTACGAGATGCGCGGAGAAGACGCGATGACGGACCTCGGTCCGTTTGTCGAACATCACACCAAAACTGGCGAAGCCAATGAGGTGGAAGACGAAAGCGTCGGCCATCGCGAGGAAGTTGCCAACTACGCCGACGACATCATTCGCGGCGTGCACGACAACCTGGTCGACCTCAACACTTGGATCGAGCACATTGCGCGCAATTGGCGGCTGGATCGAATGGCCTATCTGGACCGCAACGTGCTGCGCATCGCGCTTTATGAATTGCTGTTCCAACCGGACGTGCCGTACAAGGTCGTGATCAACGAAGCCATCGACATGGCCAAGCGCTACTCCACCAGCCAGTCCGGTTCGTTCGTCAATGGCATCCTCGACCGCGCCGCAGTGCTGATCAAGGATGCGCGCAAAAAGGCAACTGGCGACGGCATCCCGATGCCAGCTTCGGCAACGCCAAAGGTAGCGGCTGCACCGAAGTCTGAATCCAGCGATGGTGAAGCCGAAGCCGCTCAGTTCTCGTCCATGGTGCCACCGGAAACGCGCGGCGACGACGATGACGATGCGCCTACCGGCCCACCTTCCCATGACTCCGTCCCGACTCCCCGCCCGACCCGCAAGCGCGTCAAACGACTGCCCTCGCGGCGTAATCCGAGGCCCGAAGAATACTAAGCCGCAATGGTTTTTTCCCGTCTCAAAGCAGGCCTGAGCCGCACCCGTAACCGCATCAACAATGCCCTGCGCCGCCTTGGCGGCGACCGCAGCAGCGAAGAGACGCTCGAGGCATTGGAAGAGGTGCTCTACACCGCCGACGTCGGCCCGTTGGCTGGCGAACTGCTCGATCAAGCCGAGTCGATGCTAAGCAAAGGCCATTTCGCCAAGGCCGGGGAAATGGAGCAGTGGCTCAGGGACTCGCTGCGCGAGATGATCCCGGGACCGTCGGATCCGCCGATTGCAATGCAGGAATCCGGCCCGACCGTGATCCTGGTGGTTGGCGTCAATGGCGCTGGCAAGACTACATCGATCGCCAAGCTGGTCAAATACCTACAAAACCAAGGCAAATCAGTTTTGGTGGCAGCTGGCGACACTTATCGCGCCGCCGCCGTCGAGCAACTCTCCATTTGGTGCCAGCGCCTAGACACCGACTTGATCAAGAGCCAGCATGGCGCCGACCCTGCTGCCGTTGCCCACGATGGCGCCGAAGCGGCAATCGCCCGTGGCGCCGACGTCTTAGTCGTGGATACCGCAGGTCGTTTGCACACGCAAAAGAACTTGATGGCCGAGTTGGAGAAAATCTCGCGCGTCTTGTCGCGCAAGATTGGCGATGCGCCCCATCACACCATGCTGGTGCTCGATGCAACCACCGGTCAAAACGCCGTGCAGCAGGCCAAACTGTTTGGCGAACGCGTCCCCCTAAGCGGCGTCATCCTTTCCAAGCTCGACGGCACTGCCAAAGGTGGCGCTGTGCTTTCGATCTTCCGCGAGGTCGGCCTACCGGTGACCTTCATTGGTCTAGGCGAGCAAATCGAAGACTTCGAAGTCTTCGACCCTGACGCCTTTGTCACCGCGCTGTTCGATCCACGAGATTAAGCGTTGATGGCCGTCCTGATCGCCGCCTGTGTCTTAACCCCGCTCTTCCTGGGGCTGCCCCGAGTTCTAGACGACAGCCGCCTCGATGGCGGAGTCCTTGGAATTTTGGTGCTGGCAACAGCCGCCGTTGCCATCTTCCGCACTGACCACCGCAAAGCACTGGCGATGCCCAGTGGCAGTGGCTGGGTACTGTTCGGACTTGCCTTGGGCGGTCTAGGCTTAATCGGCCTGGAATGGAACTGGGTGGTCTCGGGCCTGGCCGATCGCCTACCACTGCTTGCCGCCTGGGCGCTGATGGTGATGGCTTTTAGCGCCGCCGATCAACTCCGTGACGTATGGCGCTGGCTGTTCCATGGCTGTGCACTGGTGGCTGGCTACAACCTGCTGCAATTGCTGGGTTGGGACCCCCTGTCCCTCGCTCCCGCCCCCGACCTGCCACCAACGCCACCGCTCGCTGGCCGCGCCCACGCCGCCGAATTTCTCACTGTATTTGTCGTCGCCGGTGCCGCTTGGCGCAGTTTTCAGCCTAACCGCAAAGACCTGGTTCACTGGGTCCTGCTGTTTGGCCCCGCCGCCTTCATGGCCGGCTACTTCGACCTAATGGCTGGGCGCTTAGCCTTGCTCCTTGGACTGGCTTGGCTGGCCGTCCAGCAGCGCCAAAAGCTTGCCCCAGCGGCGATGCTACTGGCTCTCATGGTCACCGGCGAAGCGACTCGCGTGATCACTGCACCGCCCTTTTCGGTCCAGGATGAAGGCGAAAGCGGTTTGCAAGCTTGGGCTTCGGTTGAAGGGCGCGGCTTCCTCTACCAAGCCTGCCTCAGCAAATCTGCCGCCACCCCGGCTGGCATCGGTTTCGGTCGCTTTGAGCGCGACTATCCGATGTGGCGGTCTCAAGAAGAGCAGCAACTGTCTTCGTCGAACTACGAAAACATCACTAGCCGTCGACCCAAAACTCCGCACAACGAAGCGCTGCTCTTTCTTACCGAGTTGGGCTGGCTAGGTTTTGCCGCCATAGCAATTGGCGCTGTATTGCTGCTGCGTCCTGGCCGTACGGCAAACGGTCGCCAGCTGCGCTGGACCACGCCAGCACTTGCCGCGTTGGCG
>CAZMDZ010000135.1:0-9446 GCA_964565175.1 uncultured Planctomycetales bacterium | reverse complement strand
GACAACGAAATTCTGCAGGTTTCGATCGACCCTTCGGTTTCTTGGTCGCCTGCCCCCGGAGTGAGCTTTGGTATCGGCGCCTCCTTTCGCAACACCGAAATGCAATTGGCGTCAGCAACCGAATTTGACCTCGACAAACTTGGTGGTGCAACGCCGCCACCGTTGGACAACATTGGCGCTACTTGGGGTGAGTTTCTCAAAGAGTTGGGTGCGATCAGCGGCCGTGATTTAAGTCACTTCCAAGTCGATTACCGCGCCGACGCTGAAGCCGACATGCTGTCTTACTTGCGGCTAGGCTTCGCTTGGGAAAGTGATACCGGAGCTCGATTCGGTTTTTGGTACCGGCCGCCGTCGACGCGCACCGATCTCAGCGGCACCGTCGATATCGATCTGGAAGCAGACCTTGGTGACATCATCAACGAAGTTTTTGATCCCGGCACGCCGACGACCAGTACTTACGACATCAACATTGCCGACATCCGTTTTCCGCAGCAGATCGGCTTGGCTTTTATGACTCCCGCTGGTCGTTTCGATCGCGTGCACTTTCAAGCCATTTGGACCCAGTGGTCGCAGACTTTTGACGGCTGGACCGCGGTGCTGACTGACGGAAGTAACGACCAGTTTTCTGAAATGCTCGGCGGCGATGGCTCCACTGATTTCGACCTCGACAATGTTTGGGATGACTCCTACAGCTTGTCTGTAGGGTGGGAACACGATTGGCGGTGGGCACCTGGACCTTGGGCGCGTCGACAGATAGCGGAGCGTGGCGAAGTGACTGAAGGGTGGGATGCAACCACCAGTTTGGGATTGGGCTGGAGCACAAACCCGGTCGGCGGCTCGTTGGTGCCTGGCTTGATGCCTTACAACCAATGGCATGTAGGCGCGGGTTTAAGCCTGAGGTCGGCGCCGTTTGGCGGTCGTTGGAACTTTGGCGCAGTCGTCGCTTTGCCGCAAACGCTAAAGGTCGGAGAGAACGACGTCCTCTCCGACCTTTCTTATGACAGCTACCGTCAAACGAACTATGCGTTGATGGTGGGCTACTCGCGTACTTGGTAGGCCGCAGGGCGATCGAGCTCCGCTCGCTTTTGCGATCGCCCCAATTGGCGGTCTGTTAGAACGAGTACGACTCTGCGGTTGCTTCCGAGGCGCCGGAATCCGATTCGCCGCAGAAGACTACAACGTTTCCAGCACCGGTGTATACGGCAACGTGGCCGCCGCGAGTTACGGACATCGGCGTAATCTCGGTGGTGGTGTTGGCAATCGGATCGAAGATCCAGACATTCTCTACCGGAATGGGATCATCTAAGTCACCGCGCGCGCCGCCAACGATCATGGCTGTGCCATCAGGCAAGGCTACCGAGGTTGAAAACGCAACTGCGCGAGACAGCGGAGCCGCACTTGCGAAGTTGTCGTTGTTTGGATTGTAGGTCTCTTGTTTCACGATCGGGCCGATCGAGAAGATGTCGCCGCCAGCGCCACCAGACATCAAAACCCTGCCGTTCGCCATCTTGGTCATGCCAAACAAGGCACGCTTTTCATTCATGTTCTTGTTGCGGAATGAGTTGGTCGATGGGTTGTAAAACTGAACGTCGTTGGCGAAGTCCGGAATCTTGATGCCAAAAATCGACGTGTAGGTGATGCCGCCTGCGATCATGACATGACCGTTATCCAATACAACCGAGACGCCGCCAGCTTTCGGCATGCTCATGCTTGGGCCTGCGGTCCAGGTGTCGGTTGCCGGATCATAGATCTCGGTGGTGCGCAGCGAAGTCGTCATGATGTCGTCGACGCTGTAGAGCTCGCGGTTGCCGTTGCCTTTGGTGCCGCCAGCGACCAAAACGCGGCCGTCGGGGAGCAGGTTGGCGGTCGAGCCGGCGCGGAACTGACTCATGGCAGTGGCCGACGTCCAAGCGTCGGTTGCTGGGTCGTAGATCTCGCAGCTAGCAAGCACCTTGGTGTAATAAGGGCCGGTACCGAATGGGCCTTTGACGCCACCACAAACCATGATGCGGCCATCTTGCAAGCGAACGGTGTTATGGAAGGCGCGGCTTTGCGCCATGGTGCCGCCGAGCAGGGTGAACTCTTCGCGGTTGACGTCGTAGCTCCAGGCTTGATCGATCGTCGGGTAAGGCGTCAATTCATCGGTCAGCAGGTACGGGCCGCCGCCGCAAGTAAAGATGCTTTTGGCACCGCCTTGGGCGTCGTATTCAGAAACCACAAAACCCAAGTTGGCCGAGGCGACCGGGGCGGAGGGCTGCGCTTGCCAACGATCTGCGCTGTTGACGCTAACCGTGGCATAGTTGGTGAAGTTCTCGAAAGTGGTCGGGCCAGTTGCGGCGAATGCCTGGAAGTAAACCGGCACGTCGAGCAAGTTCGGGTTGTTGGGCAAGGCCAGCGGGAAGGTGGTGTGGCCGGTGCCGTTGGCTGGAGTATTGAAATAAGTTCCGCTACCGGCAAGGTCGATGCCGACGGTGAGGTAGTCGTTGGCGTCTCCCGAGAGGCTGATCAGATAGTTGCTGCCGCCCAGATTCAGAGAAGGAATCAGGTAAGTCATGCTGCCGGCAGGGGTGCCGTCGACTTCGGCGGTCATTGGGCCGGCATAAACGTCGCCGATCATGACCAGCTCGGCGTCGGCGTTGCCCTGGGCGGAAAGAGGAGCCGCAAGGCATAAGGCGGCGGCTGCACAAAGAAGTTGCGAATGAGTTCTCATTGGGGATGGCTTGGGGGAGAGGTTCATGATTTCTGACCATACCTTATCACAGAGCGAATTTGCCTCATGTTGGGGGGAGGGTCGCCGACGATGAATACAGACCCCTAGCCACTATGAAGTTGATCTCTGCCCAAGACTGCCTCAATCGTTTACCCATTCCTATCCTCAATCTCTGTAGTAGCTTAGAGGAGAAAAGTCCGCCCACCGCCGCGCATTGCCGACGAGTAGCGGCGACCGCCATGGAGCTGGCATCCTTCAGTTACCGCTTCAGCGACGACGAACTGCGCTCCATCTTCCACTCGGGCTTTTTGCACGACATTGGCAAGCTGGTGGTTCCGATGTCGATCCTGGACAAGCCCTCTGACCTGTCCAAGGCGGATTGGGAGGTCATTCACGCATCGGCAGTCTGTGGCGAGTCGCTGATCAAGCCCTTCCTGCACCCCGGCGATCCGGTCGTCGATGCGGTCCGCCACGAACACGAACGCTGGGACGGCAACGGCTATCCTGAGGGGCTGAGTGGAGATCAAATCCCTGTGGCCTCGCGCATCGTCCAGATCGCCGACGCGCTCGATGCGATGCGGATTCATACCTCTTATCGAAGCGCAAAAGGGGTAGAGGAGAGCATCCAGGTGCTGGTGGAAGGCGCTGGCGGCCAATTTGACCCCGAGTGGGTGGAGTTGGCGTGCCGATTGTGGTCCACGCGCCCCGGTGCCCAGTGCAAAACGCAGCCAGGCAACGCCCTGCCGAACTCGGTGTCGGTGGCCCATAACAACCGCGAACTCAACCTCTAAGCAATCTTTTCCAACTGTATCGAACTCCTGCGGGCCTATAATTTGCCCGCATGTCCAGCCTTCTCGGTGTTGATCACATTGCCATTGCCGTTCACGATCTGGACCGGGCCACCGAGCAGTGGAAAAGTCGTTTAGGCTTGCGCGTCGGACAGCGGGAAATCGTTGCCGACCAGGGCGTTGAAGTACAGATGATGTACGCTGGTGACACGCGCATCGAATTGGTGCGGCCGTTGCACGAGGATTCGCCGATCCACAAGTTTCTCGAGCGCAAAGGCGAAGGACTGCACCATTTGGCTCTTGCGGTTGATGATTGCCAGGAAGCCGTCGATCAGTGCGAGGCTGATGGGGCTCAAATGATTGACCGCAAACCCCGCGGCGGTGCGCATGGCACCAACATCGCCTTTTGTCACCCCAAGTCCAGCAACGGCGTGTTGTTGGAGCTGGTGCAAGGTGGGGAAGGTCCTTGGAATTCGGCCCAAGCCGACGACGTCCAAGCTTCGCCCAGCGATTCTCCCAGCGATTCAAGCTCCCCTCAATAGACCCCCAATACGACGATGAGTCAAAACGTTCAGGACCGTCTTGAACAGATGCGCGAGGCCAGCCACCAAGGTGGCGGCCAAAAGCGAATCGAAACCCAGCACTCCAAAGGCAAGCTGACCGCGCGCGAGCGTATTGAGCTCTTGCTGGATCAGGGGTCTTTCCAGGAAATGGGTGCTTTTGTCACCCACCGCAGTGAAAACTTCGGCTTGGGTAAAACCAAGATTCCAGGAGATGGGGTGGTGACAGGTACCGGTTTGATTGACGGCCGGCCAGTTGCCGTGTTCAGCCAAGACTTCACCGTTTTTGGTGGTTCGCTTTCCGAAGAACATGCGCGCAAGGTGTCGCGGCTGATGGATCAGGCGATGCAAATGGGCATCCCGATCATCGGTTGTAATGATTCGGGCGGTGCGCGCATTCAAGAAGGCGTGGTTTCGTTGGCGGGTTACAGCACCCTGTTTTTGCGCAACGTGCAAGCCAGTGGGGTGGTGCCGCAATTGTCGGCGATTCTCGGCCCCTGTGCTGGTGGTGCGGTTTATTCGCCCGCGCTGACCGACTTCATCTTCATGGTCGACGGCACCAGTTATATGCACATCACTGGTCCCGACGTGGTCAAGACGGTGACGCATGAAGACGTGACTTCCGAAGATTTGGGCGGCGCCAAGGTGCACGCATCGATCAGCGGTGTTTCGCACTTCACTTGCTCCGACGACGCCCATTGCTTGGCCCAAGTGCGCAAGTTGTTCCGCTACTTACCGCTGAACAACACCGAAGATCCGCCGCGCAAGGAAAACGACGATCCAGTCGATCGCTTGTGCCCGGATCTGGATGAAATCATCCCCGAATCGCCGAACCAGCCCTTCGACATGCACGAAGTGATTCGTTCGGTCATGGACAACGGCGAATTTTTGGAAGTGCAGCCGGACTTCGCCAAAAACATCTTGATTGGCATGGCGCGTTTGGACGGCCGTCCGGTTGGAGTGGTGGCCAATCAATCGACTTGCTTGGTTGGAGTGCTGGACATCGACGCCAGTGAAAAGGCGGCGCGCTTTGTTCGCTTCTGTGACGCTTTCAACATTCCCATCATCACCTTTGAAGACGTCCCCGGTTTCTTGCCGGGCACGCAACAGGAATTGGGCGGCATCATCCGTCGCGGCGCGAAGTTGCTGTACGCCTACTGCGAAGCAACGGTGCCGAAGCTGACGGTGATTACGCGCAAGGCTTACGGCGGCGCGTATTGCGTGATGTCGAGCAAATCCACCGGCGGTGATTGGAACGTGGCGTGGCCGTCGGCTCAAATTGCGGTGATGGGGGCGGCCGGTGCTGCCAAGGTCATTTTCCGCCGCGACATTATGGCGGCCGAAGATCCGGTTGCGGCTGAAGCGGCGAAGGTCAAAGAATACGAAGAACGTTTCAGCAATCCGTTTGATGCGGCTGAACGAGGTTTCATCGACGACATCATTCAGCCGTCGCATACGCGTAAGGAATTGATTCGCGCGCTGTCGCTGTTGTCGACCAAGCGCACCTCGATGCCGCCGAAGAAGCACGGCTCCATCCCGCTCTAAGTTGTCCCTGATTAAGCCCGGCCTTCCCCGACGATGAGCGTAAAAAATCCAATCCCCTTCCAACGATGAGTGCCAAATCAAAATCTGTTCGCAAGGTGCTGATCGCCAACCGCGGCGAAATTGCGCTGCGCGTGTTGCGCACTTGCGAAGAAATGGGCGTCACCACCGTCGCCATTTACTCTGACGCCGACCGCACCAGCTTGCCGGTGCGTCTGGCCGACGAGGCTTATCACGTTGGCGGTTCGGCGCCGAGTGAGTCGTACTTGCAGGGTGATCGCATCATTGAAATTGCTCTGAAGTGCGGTGCCGACGCGATTCACCCCGGCTTTGGATTTTTATCCGAGAACGCCGAATTCGTGCGCAAGGTGACCGATGCCGGGATCAAGTTCATCGGCCCGTCGCCGGAAGCGATGGTGTTGATGGGTGACAAGCTGGCTTCGCGCAAGGCGATGATTGATGCTGGGGTACCGGTCGTTCCTGGCACGGTCGAGCCTGCTGCCAACGAGCGCGACGCATTAAAGGCGGCCGAAGAAATCGGTTATCCGGTGATGCTAAAGGCGTCGGCAGGGGGCGGTGGCAAGGGCATTCGAATTGTCAAAAACGCCGAAGAATTGCCCGGTGCATTCCGCACCGCGTCAGGCGAAGCCGAAAATGCGTTTGGCGACGGCCGCATGTACCTGGAGAAGTTCCTGGTCGAGCCGCGGCATATTGAAGTGCAGATCATCGGCGATGAGCACGGCAATATTTACGCGTTGGGCGATCGCGAATGTTCGATTCAGCGTCGTCATCAAAAGATGATCGAAGAAGCGCCAGCCAACGGCTTGAGCGACGAAACACGCCAAGCCATGGCCGATGCCGCGGTGCGTGCGGCGAAAGCGGTGGATTACGTCAACGCTGGCACAGTGGAATTCTTGTACTCGCGCGGCGACTTTTACTTCTTGGAGATGAACACGCGCTTGCAGGTCGAGCACGCGGTGACCGAACAGATTTTTGGCATCGATATCGTTGAGATGATGGTCAAAGTTGCTGGTGGGGAAAAGCTCGGCGACCTCTCCCAACTCGTTCCGCGCGGCCATTCGATTGAAGTGCGCATCAACGCCGAAGACCCGGAAAACAACTTCATTCCGTCGCTAGGCACGATTGAAAACATGCGCACCCCCGGCGGCCGCGGCGTGCGCATCGATTCGGCGGTGTTTAACGGCATGGAAGTCACGCCGTATTACGACTCGATGGTCGGCAAACTGATTTCGCACGGCCCGACGCGAGCGGCAGCGATTCAGTGCATGTTGCGCATGCTGCATGAATTTCACATTGGTGGCATTTGCACCAACGTAACTTTGGCGTGGCAGGTGTTGCACAGTCCCGATTTCATTGAAGGTAAATACGACACCAGTTTCTTGGAGACTTTCCTTGAAGACGGCACGCCGCATGAATCCGACTTGGAAGAAGTCGCCGCCATCCTCGCCGTGTTGGCGCGGGTGAGTAAAACCGCCACCCCGGTTGCATCCAGTGGTGGCTCCGGCCTATCCCCATGGGTCATGTCGCACCGCGCCCGCTTGGGCAGGGGAGTCTCCTGATGAAATACATCGCAGAAGTAAGCGGAGGTCGCACCTTCGAGATCGAAGTGCAGCGCAAAGGCGATGAAGATTACGTCGTCACCGTCGATGGTCGTGAGATCGAGGCCGAGTTTTTAGCCGTTGACGGCCAAGGCCAATACGCCGCAAGTCTAGGCCACAAGAGTTTTGCGCCGTCGATCAACGAAGACGATCAACAACACCTGCGCGTCACCCTAGGCCGAGACAGCTTCCGCGTCTACGCCACCGACGAACGCGAGCGCGCCGCCTCCGAAATCGGTGACAACGTCGCCAAGTCCGAAACCCTGCTGGCGCCCATGCCCGGCATCGTCATCGCCGTCAACGTAGAAGTCGGCGACACCGTCGAACCCGGCCAATGTGTCTGCATTTTGGAAGCAATGAAAATGCAGAATGAAATCACCGCCAAACACGGCGGCGTGGTCGATGCATTGATGGTCGCCCCCGGTCAAAGCGTTTCCGGCAACGACCGCCTGGTGTTGATGAGCAACGAAGACGAATAGGGCATCTTCGCCTTGACTCGCTTGCATTCACTGAGGACAACCTTGGGGCGGCTAAGCGCAAGCGATAGGGGGCAAGAACCCCTGTTCCGACTAGGGCGATTGATTCGAGCGGAGTTGCGCGGCAAAATCAATCACCGATTCGCCGTCATATCGAAACAACTTTCCTTTTGAACCACCAAACCAAACATTGCCGTCGGCGTCTTCGGTGATGAAGTTGATTCGCTCAAAGGTTTTGCCTTGCTTGCTGACGAACGGGGTCACCGTGGTTCCGTCATACACGCACATGGGTCCCACGCCGCGCCCGATCCAAATCGATCCATTCTTATCTTCATAGATGGCCAACACGTGTCCGTTGAGTAAGCCTTCATCATTTTTGACCTTGGTGAAGGACTCGCCATCGAAGTAGTCGAGGCCACCATTCCTCTTTCCAACCGTGGCATGTTTTCCATGCGTTCCAAACCAAATCTTGCCGCTGCGATCCTGAAAACTAGAGCGAATCATGTCGTCGCTCAGGCCATCGGCAATTGAAAATTCGCGAAAGGTCTTGCCGTCAAAACGGGTGACGCCTGCGTGGGTGATGGAGGAAAGCCAAATATTGCCCGAGGTATCTTTCAAGACACTGTAAATGATGTTGTGGTGACGTCCGTCCTCCTGAATGGTTCCCTTGTCGGCTAAGAAACTGGTGAAGGTCTTGCCATCAAAGCGGTAAGCGCCGGCTCCATTGGTGCCCAACCAGAAATTCCCATCATCGTCCAGCACCATGCTCATCACTTGGTTTGGATTGATGACCGGGTAAACCTTCGCCATCCAAGGATCAGAAATATCGCTCCATGGGATGGGTACATGGGTAAACGTTTTCCGGTCATATCGAGAAAGTCCATCTGCCGTCCCAAACCAAAGCACGCCGCCCTTGTCCTCCAAAATGCAATAAACCTGCTTGTTGTGAAGGCCATCCTTCACCGACAGGTTGGTGAAGATCTTGCCGTCGTAGCGGTAGACACCATCATTGCTGCCAAACCACATCACGCCCTCTTGATCCTCGAAGCCGCCGCGAAGAACATTCGCCCCTCGAAAGGCGGCAATCCGTTTTTGGGTGGCCGGGCTCATCGCCTTTTCGGCTTGAAGGATTCGCTTGCTTGTCGAGCTCTCGGTCGGAGCCTGCGCTTGAGCGTGTTGACCGATGGTGACGAGAAAAAGCAGAGCTAGGAGCAGGTGACGAAGAAGCATGCAGAAAGTTGTGGGTGGATCAAAGCAAACGGTCCGGTGGTGGAGCCGCCGTTCTATCGATAACTGGTGGCAAGTCTATCCGTTTCCACAAACTTCAAATTTCCGCGAACCCCAACCCAGCTGAATTCGTCGACGAACTTCCAAATTCCACAAAATTGTTGAAATACAGGTCGTCGGCGAAGAGCGGGGCAATCGTTCCGTGTAACAAAATGATGTCGCATTTGATTTTGCATTCAGCGTCACCCCCTCTTCACTTCGGCGCCCACTTGGGCAGGAGAAAGAGGATGAGCACATCCAGGAAACGAGTTTTAAAATACCCCGCTGGCGGAGAGAGAGCCGCGGGAGAGTGAATAGGAGGAAACGGCGATTAGGAAGGGCAGGTTTTTATAGAGCACCTCTGAGTCCAATTCGACCCGGTCAGGCAGCTGCCGAGCAGCAAGCCACCGACCAATCCGGCGCCCGATGCCCGGCATCGTCATCGCTGTCCAGGTAAACGTCCGAGACCCCGTCGAACCCGGCCA
>CAZMDZ010000134.1:0-9474 GCA_964565175.1 uncultured Planctomycetales bacterium | reverse complement strand
TCGGCGCCCATGCCGGTCAAGCGAATGGCGCATGCACGACCACTTTCGTCGTAGCCCATGTCAACCAGACCAAGCACGTAAAGATGCTTGCGTACCCAAGTGAACAAGTTCCAAGCCAACGAATTGAGGTCTGCGGAAGAGCGAACTGGGAACGAATTCTGCTCGACGCCATCAGCGTCTTTACCCTGCAAGGCCGCCAGGTAAACACTGCGCGCCAAAAACGGTACCGCCATTGCGTCGACCCACTGCTCGGGTTCGAAGTGCTTCAGCACCCGCAAAACCAAACGCCGCATGGGTAATTGGTGAACGACGTCGCCAGGCATGTCGCGATCTTCGGCCAGGCAGTCCAGCATGGTGCGTTGCTTTTCCGACAGCGGCTGAGCCAAAAACTCCTTACCCGATTGGGTAACACGGAAGCTGCGCTCACCGGTGCGGTCGATGTAACGGAATGCCAAGGCGAAGCGGTATTCCATCTCCAAGATTTCCAAGCGACCAAACTCAAGCCCTGGGTTCGGCAGCAATCGCTCAGCCAAGCGCTTGCCGGTGCTCTTGTAGATGGTGCCGCGCACGGTAAAACGCACGGTTTCGTCGTCGACGAAATTGGCAAAGCGATCAAAGTTCGACACGAAGTCGACGCCAATTGAGGCCGTTTGCGACGGTGTGATCGGTTGGTTGTTGGCGTCAAATTTCATGCACGCCAACATCACTTCTTGGAAAACAATCACCACTTGGCCTCGCTGACGAATGCCAAAGCTTTCGAGGTCCAAGAAACCAATGGTGCCTAAACTAGCATCTTCCAAGGCACTGCGAAATTGATTCGCTTGCACTTTGTCGAGCACGTTTTCCAGCTCAGACAACTGCAACATGCCGCCGTATTCCAGAGCAATCCGGATGGCAGCTTCCTTCATTTTGGTCGGCAGCTCGTTCAAGCGGCCTTGGACCGAATCGTCAGCGGTCAAAAACGGCAACATGCGCTGCGCTTGACTGGCAGCATCTTCCAAGGTCGCGCCTTGATGGCGGAAGTGACGACGCAACCAACCCGCCAAAGTCAAAAGCTCATTTGGCGGTGCTTCGACCCGTTTGGCGCTCTTGGCAGCCCGCGCCAACTCGGATGGAATCCCCCACAAGCTTGAAGTGTGACCGCCGTGCCGAGTCGAAACGTTTGCTGCCAGTCCGACTTGAACCAACTCGGCCAAAGCCACGCGCACGCTGGTCGCCGAAATGCCCTGGCGAGCCACGTCGGAGCGAATATCGTCGAAATGACGAGCTTTGCCGCCCTTGTTCAACAGGGCTCTGTAAACGCTTTCGCTCGACCCGTTCAGCCGAGCGCCAACCGTAGCCACCGAAGACGGATCAGACATTCGCCGACGCAGCGTGTCCATCATGTCCTTGGCTAGCGAGGGGGCGGAACCGCCCACCCACAAGTCATGCAGGAAGACCAACTCGGATGGAGCTCTTTTGGTCAGCGTGCGGGCGAGGTAGATGCGCATATCGCTTAGGCAACAGGTGGTTCGGTTGCCGGATCGAGGAGGGAATCGGCCGGCAGAATGGCGTAGCAATAGCCCTGCTCGGTCAGGAAGCGCTGACGTTTTTCAGCGTAGTCTTGATCGACCGTGGCTTCGGTGACCAAGGAGTAAAAGAAGGCGCCGCCGCCATCGGATTTGGGTCGCAAAATCCGCCCCAAGCGCTGAGCTTCTTCTTGGCGTGAACCGAAGGTGCCAGAGATTTGAATGGCGACGTTGGCGTCGGGCAGGTCGATGGCGAAGTTGCCGACCTTGCTGACCAACAACACCTTTTCGCGACCGTCGCGGAAAGCTTGGTAGAGTTCCTCGCGTTCGGCATTGGGGGTTTTACCCGTGATCATGGGCACGCCAAGCTGGGTGTAAAGCTCGTTCAGCTGGCTGAGGTAATGACCAATGATCAAAACGCGCGCGCCGCGGTGCTTTTCGAGCAAAGCCTCCAAGGCATTGAGCTTCAACGCGTTTTCCGATGCCATCCGGAATTGCTGCCGCTTGCCTGACGCTAAGTAATCCAATCGATCCTCATCGTCAAAGGGCACGCGAACTTCAATGCACTCCACCGCAGCGATGAAACCACGACGCTCCAGGTCCTTCCATGGTGCGTCGTAGCGCTTGGGCCCAATCAGGCAAAAGACTTCTTCCTCTTTGCCATCTTCCCGCACCAAAGTGGCCGTCAAACCTAAACGCCGACGCGCTTGGATTTCGGCCGTCGCTCGGAACACCGGCGCCGGCAGCAGGTGCACTTCGTCGTAAATGATCAAACCCCAATCACCCTTGGAGAACAAATCAAAGTGCAGGAATTCTTCTGACTTGCGGCGCCGGTAAGTCAGGATTTGGTAGGTGGTCAAAGTGACCGGGCGAATCTCTTTGGCGTCGCCCGAATACTCGCCAACTTGATCCGCAGTGAGTTCGGTTTTATCAAGCAACTCGGAGCGCCACTGATGCAAAGCAACGGTGTTTGGAGTCAGCACCAAAGTGTGAGCCCCCACTGCCGCCATCGCCGCCAGACCAACCACAGTTTTGCCCGCGCCACACGGCAGCACAATGGTGCCGCTACCGCCTAAATCCGAACCGCCACGGTAGAAGCTTTCAATCGCCTGATTTTGGTAATCGCGCAAGCCAAACTCACCGCCCGACAACATTTCTTGTCGCAAAGCAATGTCGAGTGGAATGCCATCGACGTAACCCGCACGGTCTTCGACTGGATATCCGAGTCGAATCAAGCGCTCTTTAACCAAGCCGCGCTTGCCGGGAGTTAGCCAGCCGAGGCCATTTTCTTCGTCTACCCGAGACAGGTAGCCAGCCAATTCCGGGTCGTGCAACAGCTGCTTCAGAACCCGTGGCTGCGAAGCTTCAAGCCGCAATTCGTCCTGTTTTGCCCCACCGGAGGCACTGGGGTCGCCGCCAAAGCCCCTCGCCGCCTGCTTGAGAGCGTCGCCCTCGGAGTGCAGCGAAAAGATGCCGCAGCGCTCAAACCAGGAGCGAATTTCCGCCTCGAAGTTCTGCGGGACCCCATAACGCGCATTCTCGGCAAGGAAGCTCAGGGCGTCGTCGGCGGTGAGGCCGGCGGCCGAGGCGTTCCAGATGGAAACTGGCGTAACCCTATACGTATGAAGGTATTCTGGCGATTTCACCAGTTCAGCAAACGGCAGCAGCCCATTCCGCATCCTCTCGAAATCAGGGTGATTGGTTTCGAGAACGATGGTCAGGTCGCTTTGCAGGATCAGAGCGCGGTCGGTGGTCACGGCTGGGGCGCTAAAACGGGATGATTCTCCCGCCAATTCGGCGCAATCTGGTTAGAGGCGAAGTCCACCATTGTAAACAACAAACGCTCAACCTCCAACAAGTTCAGCCCTTCCGCCGGGGACGCCCAATTCATCGCCGCCAAATCCTTGCCGTCGGCCATTGCCCGCAAGATTGGCGCCAACCGACGCCCCCCCCGCGGCAAGCGGCTCAACGGCGTGTCCAAAAGCACTTCTCCCATGCCGACGGCTACCGCTAAGCCAAGTACCGAGGCTATTGCAGGGGTGGCGGAAAAATGTTGCTGCAATTCCGCCAACGACGTTTGGCCGAGGTTGGTCCAACGCAAACCTCGGTCCTCGACCGCTTGCAATTCGCGCGCCCAACCGCTTCCACCGCATTCGGCGCAGCAGGCGCGCAAATGAGGATGAATGCGCGCGCCGGTGCTGCCCTTACAAGTTGGACAAGCCGCCGCTTTGCCTTTGCGCTGAAAATCACCACTTTGAAGTCCGCGCAATCGCGCCTCTTCGGTGCGAGAAAAATGATGCTGCAAAGCCCCGCGCAACCCCAACGCCCGACGCAAGGTTTGCTCCTTCGGTGCTGGTTGCGGGTCCGCCCATGCGTCGGCTTGAAATTCCATCGACATGGCATGAATGGGCCACGGGTTCGCCGGTGACAAGGCCGGTATTTCGAGCGCGCGCTTTTTGCTCTTTGCTCCGCCCCGCACCACTTCACCGGCGAGATGGTGATTCTCTGGATCGGTAAAGCGATGAACGCCATGGTGACCATCCAACAATGCCGTGGCCAGCGGTTGCGCCCATGACGCCGGCAACCCGGACAGAGGCTGATCATGAAGCAGCACAACTCCAGGCAGTGGGAACAACATCCAACCGCACAAACGCGCCGCCCGATTTTCGCGAGCGGTCAACGCCGAAGATTTGCTGATGCCGCTGTGGTGCAGCAAACTGCCACCACTGAGTAAATCTTGCGCACGGCGGTAAACGTCGCCGCCGCTGTGTTGCTCAAAATGTTGCAACGCCTGCCGCAGTGGCATTTGGCCCAACTCGTTCCAGGTACGCCCGCCAAGTTGAAAACTGCTGCCCGCATTTCGTTCGCCGCATTGACGGCAGGCTTGGTGATGAAATTTCCACGCAACTTTCCCTTCGCGCCGTCCAACCAACCGCCCGTCACTGAGCAAGTCGGCGTGATGTTGCAGGTCTTGCAATCGCCCGCTGCGCTCCTCGCCAACGGGGTCAAATCGATCCAACCAAACTTCATCGCCAGCCTGGTAGGGGTTCTTTGCACTCAATCGAATGCGCTCCCCCTCTCGCATCACTGCCCTGAAACCGGCGGCTTGCAACAGCGCGCTTTCACTTCCGGCAGAACCTTGTGGTAAATGCAACGGACCGCTGAAATCCATCTCTCCGCTCGGCGGTGGAGTTTGCTCGTCGCCGAGTAACAACGCCGTCGCCACATCACGCCACGGACCGGGTCCACCGCAATGCCCACAACCGACAGCTCCATCCCTTTCTAAACTGCGCTTGGCAATCGTTTCGAGGCCCAGCACTTGCCACAACTCGGCATCTATCGGGGCTGGAGCGGGCCAAGCCGTCGGCGGTAAAGCGGCAGCTTGGCCAAGGAGATCCTCTTGCATGCCCGGCATATCCGCCAGCAAAGGGGAACGCGTCGACAGTTCACGCAGTAAATCTTGCTCAAGCGCCCGACGCCCTGGCCGCTGCCAACTATCGGTCAATGCGGTACTCGTCGGCAGCTTGAGCGGCGGTGGTGGCGGCGGTATTTCGCTTTCTTCCGCCCGCGATGCCAGCCATTGACCGGTTGGAGTTTGCGCATGATCCAAGTTCTCAGGTGGCCCCTGAAAGAGTAGTTGGCCGCCTTGAGGACCTGCGCCGGGACCGATCTCGATGACGTGATCGGCGCTGCGCAACATCACTTCATGGTGCTCCACCACCCAAAAACTATGCCCCTCGGTGCAGAGCTGGTGCAGCAAGTCCACCACTCGATGAGCCTCGCGAAAGGGCAATCCCAAACAGGGTTCATCGAGCAAAAATAACTTCGGTCGATCGCGGCGACTAGACGCCAAAGCTTTGGCCAGGGCGATGCGGCCGCGTTCGCCCAAGGACAAATGCACCCCGCGTTCGCCAAAGGTGCGGTTGCCCAAACCCAGCGTAGTCAGGTGGCGCACCAAAGTGCGCAAGCGCCCCTCGCTCGGCAACCGCTTTTCCAATTTACTCAACGGCGTGGTCAGCCACTGCCGAAGCGAGCGATTGCGCAGCCTTAACTCCAACAAGTCTTCGCGCAGACCCAAGCTCTCGCAATCCGCGCACGGCAATCGATCTTGAGTCAAGCCATGACCTTTGCAAAGTGGACATGCGCCTTTGCCCACCCTGGCCACCAAATCGGAAGCGCTCAAGCCACGAATACGCGCTTCTTCGCCGTCGGCAAAAGCATCGCGAATTCCTTTCCAACCACCGGAAAGAGTCGCCACCGTCGAAAACGCCGACGAACCCAATGCTCGCTCCAGCAGAACCGCCACCCCGCCTTCTGGAAGCTTGCCGTCGAAGTCGCGTTCTTCGCGCAGCCGCGAGACTAATTCCGCTTCCAACAAAGTGCTCTTGCCACTGCCGCTGACGCCGACGACCGAAACCAATTGCCCGAGAGGCATTGACAGCTTGGGGATGTTCAGAAAACGATGACGCAACTTTTCGAAGTGCAATGCGCCCGTGCTGGAATTGCCTTCACGACTGCGAATGGCGGTTTGCTCGGCAGGAAGTTTTGCACGTGGGCCTTGGCCGACCACGGTTCCACCTTCTTCCCCGCCGCCAGGGCCAAGCAGCAACCAGCGGTCGGCAGCTTCCAAAAACTCGCGCGCCGGATCGGCGGTGAGCACCGTATTTCCTTGCTCGACCAACTCGCGCAACAAACCAGCCAATGCGCGACGTTCGCTGCCGTGCAAACCCATACCGGGTTCATCGAATAAAGCCAATTGGCCGCAGCGAACTTGACTAAGCAGAGCAACTAATTCCAAGCGTCGGCCTTCGCCGAGGGAAAGTGTTCCCAGTTTTCGGGTGGCGGCCAAATGGCCCAAACGAGTACGTGCCAGGTATTCCAGGCGCCGCTGACTGCGATAGCCAACCTCACCTGGCAACTGCAGCCACTGTTCAAGGGGTTGGTTGCACCATTGAGTCCAGCTGCGGTCTTGCAACATTAAGTCGTCGGCTTGGCGCAGGTGCAACAACTCCGCCTCTTCCCGGGCGGGCAATCGCTGTTGGCAGTTCGGGCATTGATTGGCGCTGGCAAAAAGCAGTTCTTGCTCGCCGATCTGCAGGAACACTTGGCGCTGCCGTCGAACCGCTTCTTGGGCGGCCTCGCTTAGACGTGACTGTTGCGCTGGCCGCCATTTCAAACGATCGAGCAATAACCAGGCGGGTGATGGCAAGACTTCAGGCGCATCTTCCAGTCGAATCAAGCCGTCGTTTAGGCGCACTCGCGTCCAGCCGGCACGCAACAGATCTTGGCTGGAGCTCTCGTCAGCAGCGGAATACAAATAGACTGCCGTGCCGTCGGCGGCTTGTTGCACCGGGGTGGTGAGATCAGCCGCGCGAAGCGGTTTCCACTGATGAGCACAATGGGGACAGCGCCGCTCCCCGTGTTGTTGGAAAACTCGCACCAAGCTCGGCCACAAATCTAAGGCCGTGCCGACCTCAGTGAGCCGTCGGCCTCGAGGGATTTCACCAGCTGCCGCCAGCACCGGTTGCAAACCGAGCATTTGATCGGCGACGTGTGGCAACCACTGTTCTTCGCGCCCAGGCAGCGCATGGGGGTCTTCGAGCAGGCGAAAGCGTTGGCGGGCGACAGGTTCGATCGAGCGAAATAACAACGCTGATTTACCCGCTCCACTTGGCCCATGCACCGCCGTCCATTGGCCGTGCGGGAACTGCAGATCCAAATTACGCAAGTTGCCCGCCCGCAAGCCGCGCAGCTCGAGCTTATTCACCATTCTTCACCCGGTCGCCCAACGGTGGGTAACCAGCTGGGCGATCCTTCAGCAACACCTCACGAATCTGCTGCACCAATGCTTCGGGGCCAGCCAAAATGCTGCGACCGTGAATCCAATCGCCGCCACTTTCGATGGTATCGACGACGCCGCCCGCTTCGCGCACTAACAAGCCGCCTGCTGCAACATCGTAGGGACCGAGGTGAAGCTCCCAAAAAGCGTCCAAGCGACCGCAGGCCAGGTAAGCCAAGTCTGCAGCAGCAGACCCCATGCGACGCACCCCACGTTGCTTGAGGAACAAGCGATTGAAGTTTTCGAGGTTATTGTCTTCGAGCAAATGGCGTCGGTAAGGAAAGCCTGTTGCCAATAGGCTTTGCATCAAGTCGTCGGTGGCGCTAATCCGCACCAGTTGGTCGTTGAGGCGACAACCCCATCCAGCGGCGGCGGTGAAACATTCGTCTAGACGCGGCAAATAGACCACGGCGACGTCGGGCTCGCCGTGCGTGACGCGGGCGATCGACACGCAAAACATCGGAAGGGAATGCACGAAGTTGGTGGTGCCATCGAGTGGATCGATGTACCAAACGTGCTGGGCGTCCAAATCCGAGGTGCCGCTTTCTTCGGCAAAAATTCCGTCGTTGGGGAACGCTTTGCGCAATTCCCTGACGATGATTTTCTCAGCCGCCACATCTGCCGAGGTCACCAAATCCCGTTGCGCGCTTTTGCTTTGCACATCCGGCGAGGAAAGTTGGCCGAACCACTTCATCAATTCGTCGCCCGCCGTTTTGGCGATGGGCACCAATTGATCCAGCACCGGTTCTAAAGAACTCATTGTTGGGTAGAAGCCGAGTGATTCAAGATGTCCGCCAAGATATTTGCTTGCAGGGTGCGGAAGCGAATGTTGTTGGTGCGCACAGTGTTGTCCTTGATGTAGTTAACAACAATGGAAAAGACTAGAGTTTGATCTTTGGCTGTTTGCAGATAACCGCTCAACGAACTGGCACCAGTAATCCAACCAGTTTTGGCATGGACGCGCTGCGGCTTAAACACTTCATCGCCAAAAAACTTCTTCAGGCGGCGATGCCGTTCCGCAATCGGCAGCGAATGAAACAGTTCGCGCCCCTGCGGTTTTTGAGCCATCACCCGCAGCAACTCACAGACCATTGCCGGCGATGCTTTGTTGGCCGAATTGTCTTGGTGTCGCGCAAATCCACTGCCATCGGTCTGCTTTAAGCCGTCGACGTCGACGTCCAGTTCTTCCAAAATCTCGCGCACAACTTTGGCGCCAGCTTTTGCTGAACCTATCCCGGCCTTTTCCGCACCCAAGGTTTTCAACAAGCACTCTGAAACGAAGTTGTCACTTTGCTGGTTGGCCACGATGACGGCATCCAGCAGCGTCCACGCTGATTGATGCTGCCAAATACTGTCGCCCAATGCCGGAGGATCATCGGCTTTGACCGTTCGCACTTCCGCACAATCAATGCCGCGTTGCTGCAAACCGTTTTGCAACCAATAACCGAAGAAGCGAACCGGATTGCCGACCGCAAAACGCAGCTTCCACATTTTTTTCGGTGCGCCCACGACTTTTAAGACTTCGTCGGCCTTCAGCCAATTGGCGGTGAAGGTGGAAGCATTTTGAGTTTGGTAGCGCTTCAACTGCACCGCATTGCCGATGCTCGGTACCACCTTGACTTGGCCACTTTGGCCGTGTAGTTCGATGCAACCACCCTCGACCATCAAACCACCTGTCGCCGCCGAATAGGTAGCTTGCCACTGTTCCTTTGGCCACAAATCAGGGCGGTAAATGCGGTCGAAATAGCGGTCATCCAGCACCAAGCGATCCAATCGAGTCACACCTTTTGCTTGGAGCGCCGACGCTAACCCATCCAAAAACTGGGCTGGAACATCCTCGTCGCCGAGCAACCGAATGCTGGGGTCGCCGCCACCGACCACGGTCAGTGTATTGCCATCGAGCACAGCCTTGGTGGTCCAACGGTAATCACTGGGCAACGCCATTAGGGCTGCGGAAGTGGTCAGCAATTTGACGTTGGAAGCCAGCACCCGAGATGTTTCGCCATCCCAATCAAAGACCACGTCGCCATCCAAAGTCTCGACTCGGCAAGACACTTGAATGCCTTTCTCCGAATCCACATCGCGCACCGCTTTCGCTTGTGCACCCAAAGCGCTGACCATCGCCAG
>CAZMDZ010000133.1:3034-9526 GCA_964565175.1 uncultured Planctomycetales bacterium | reverse complement strand
AGCATACATAAGTTTGACGCAAGCTCCTTTTATAATTGGGAACAGGACAACCTCCCCCTACATGATTTAGAGGACAGAACTAAGCATTTATACCAGATGGCAGGGTATCCTGCTTCGGGAAGTCTCCCACAAGTAACATTAACTGTATCTTCTACAGCGTCGCCTAGTATGACATCGGCTGGCTATTATCCTACAGCACAGGACGCTATTGACGTTATACCTAGAAGACTTAAGTTCCCTGTCCTAATTGAACTTGCTGATTATGGAGATTTAGGGGAGTTAGATATCACGAATATTCAGTGTGAGGGTAGTGGCATACTTCAGATTGAAAACTTAAACGCGGGTCAAGAGTTATATGGAGCGGCTGCAAGTCCAAGCTTATTTGAAGTAGGCCCGGAGGGTGCATTAACATCAACTTACGGGAAAAACACGTGCTCTAATATGCTTCCTGCTCTAGCGGCAGCAACAACACAACGAGACTCTATTAATGTATGGGATTCCACCGAATGGACGGCTAACGCCAGAACCTTTTCCCAAACGCGCCCAGACTCTCAAAATGAAGCTAAGAATTTAAATATTTCTGTATTTCCTGAACCAGGGTGGATTTTTTCAGGAGTCTCTAACACAGTTCGAACTACTGGATACGATGTGTCTTATGATGCTACGGTGTCAGCTGACCCTTACCCTAGATTATTGGACGGGTCGGGAACCTCTCTTATAGAGCCAGTTCGCAGAGAACCTGCTACAGGGGAGGATACAACCACTTTATCGTACGGTTCTTATTTTAGCCATATAAAAATACATAACTGTAATAAAGTAAAACTAAAGAATATTTTAGTGGATTCAGCATCTGGTGCTGATTATTTAGGAGGTCCTCACCACACACACCATTACTGTGATACAGGATTAGAGGTATACAACTCTGATATTCTAATAGAAAACTTTGGAGTGATGAGGAGTGTGGAAACAGGCATCAAGGCTGTAGATTCTACTCTTAACGTAGCAGACTCCCTTGTTATAGCGAGAATTTATGCCTTAGAAAATCAAACTAGGGGAGACCTTGGAATAGGCATTAATCTCAAAAACTCTAATCTTTTATGGGATAATATCCCCGATAATGATAGTGGAAGACACTTAAGAGTTATTACTAAGTGCGGTACTGGAATTAAAGCAATTAATTCAAATATTGAGGGGGGTATTCTAAGCAACGATACCGACGATAGCTATCCCAAGAATGCAGGAGACACTGATGAGATAACTTCTCACCTGCAAGTGTATCAAAACGAGAAAGCCTTCGATTTATTAAAATCTGTTTTCGACTACGATGGAAGACTAGATGTTTTCTCAAACGTAGAAGCTATCGTAGCAAAGGATTCAGATATTACTCTTACTCAATTTAGTATTGATGACAACCAAGGGCACGGGTTTGATTTAGACAAGTCCACTTTAAAGTATGGTAAAAATAATTCTTACCTGGCGAATATAGGAAGCGCGAGTGCAACTCTGGCTGCCGACGTCGAAACTCCTAAAGTAGCACATCATTGCACTAATAATAAAATTAATGTGTATGCCAAGAATGGGTCTCAAGTAAAAGCGTCAGATTATACTGACGTAACCCTATTAGAGGAGTGGGGTGGAGCAGGTGGAGACTCGTCAGATAACAGATGGTTGATGACCAACCACGGCCGTCAGGACGCCATCGCCGGATACCCTCTTCCTGCGATTAACATAGCAAACAATTCATTTGGCGAGTTTGTACACTTAGGTTTTATTTCTGAGGCTGGAGAGGGTCAGTTCTCTAAAGGGCGCTGTGCTTTAGCTACAGGGAATTCTAAACTTATTTTAAGGGGTACGGAGAAATCAACCAATACCATAACTTCAAAAGGGACTCTTAGTGAGTCTGTATTGGACGGGCTATGGAGAACAGCAGCTGTTGCGGCTACCAATAATTCCAAAGTTGAATTTACAGGGCCTAATAAAATTTCCCGATATGGTATAGCCATTTTATCGGAGGGAAGCTCTGAGGCATCTCTTATGCCAGCGTATGATGGGGATTATTTTATTACCCCATCACGCTCAAAGTATGGACTGGATTCCTCAGGTAATCACACTCGAGTAGACTTGCACGCTTTGCGGTCCTGTGTTGTTGCCAACGATTCTTCCATTTTTGAGGCGTTTGGTCTTGGCGGAGAAGCAGAGGATAAGGAATGGACAGTTGATTCCTACGGGTCTTCTTCCTTGAGTATAGGAACTAAGTTTGCCGCTGATACTTCGGGAGGTCATTTAAGATTCTTCCCCAACGGATTTACTGATTTTTCAGTAAGTTCCACAGAAGCTGACGGGCTGTACCTTTCCCTTCAAACACGAAATAATTCCTTAGTATCTGATGATTTATTTCATTACCGAGGGACTACGGGAGGTATGTGTGTTAGAGCGGCTGGGGGAAGTAAGGTCGATGTTAATTTTGTTGATTTTAAATTTAATGTAGACGCTTCCGATGTTTCTGGAGTTATGTACAATTGGAACGGAACAGGATGTGAATTTAGCACTAATGCCGGTACATGTATGCTTGGTGATGATTAAACCATATGGTATTGTTCTACAACCACGCCAACACCTACGCCGACTCCAACACCGACGCCAACACCTACGCCCACACCCACACCAACACCCACCACAAAAGACACCATCACACCCACATGCGTTGAGCCTACAGAACCGTACATACCTAATGCGGGCGCGGATGCCCCTCACGGGCCGGGAATGGGCTCCGGGGGGGGTTGTATATTATTCGAAGATGATACAGATTTCTCCGGTATTAATTATGATACTCGGTGTTGGGGTACGCGTATACATATTTGGAATATAGCTGACGATTCTAAGATGCACGTGGCTAATGTAACGATTAATGGAAATTCCCCTGAATCAGAGTGTATTAATAATAACTGGCATGGTCCAACTGGAAGATATACAAATGGCGTTGCATGTGATTACTACGGTCTAAATGGATGGGCCGCCTCAAGTAATAAGTTTACGGAGAATAATTTCCAAAACTACGGAGTCTTTAGGATAATGGGCTCCGTAAGAGGCTTTACTAAGCTTTACCATGAGTATGACACGAGTGGAAACTGGCAAGTGTTCCAACCTTCTGGAGGAGGCTCCCCGCTCGACCAAATTAATGCCCAGGGGTACTTAACCACTTATGACACTGTCTCAGCTTTAGCGCAGTTTGATATTACAAAGCATGCCGGACTTGAGGGAGTTAGCGGTTATTACGACTCGGCATTCGGAAGAGGTATGGCAGGAGGCTCTTATAGACCTGGAAGGATTCAGCAGGATAATTATGTCGCGGGAACCGCTAACAATTACCAACACGTGTTTAGAACCCTTCATCCTTCAACACCGTTTGCCCCTCTTCATATGGGGTGGCAAGGATATATGAGAAATTGGATAGATGAGTCTGCTGTTAGTTTGTTTGCGAATGCTAGGCATGCTGCAAACAAGAAAGTAAACTTACTTTCGATATACAGGTCCCTTAAGACTGTACAAGGAGGTGAGGGTAGGGATGGAGCTTCTGAAAATGATGCTTCGGGAGGCCCCTTAAAAGACTATCTAACTTTCGGACCGGGAGTAAGGTCATTGAATATTTTCTCTCTAGATAGATTAATATAATGAGCAACATTAATAGAAACATACGTTGGTATCAACCCAATGACCCTTATTATTACGAGGTTG
Source organism: uncultured Planctomycetales bacterium (assembly GCA_964565175.1). Taxonomy (GTDB): domain Bacteria; phylum Planctomycetota; class UBA1135; order UBA1135; family UBA1135; genus JACNIZ01. The sequence goes on along the minus strand of CAZMDZ010000133.1, from coordinate 5,791 downwards.
ATAATCTCCCCCTCACGGACCTTCTTAATAACGATATTACATTAGAAGATAAAATATCAGGGCTTGAAGCTCGAATTGACAGCCTGGGAGACTCCGACCCTTCTGGAGTAGTGGCATTGGATGCCCTTAAAGACCTTAAAGCTTTCGTAGCCCTAGAGCCAGGAAAATACGGAAAAGTTTTTGTACAACCTGGAAAGTTTTTGGCGCGCATGAGCGTGCCTTCCGAAAGAGAGTCTGGCTGGCGGATGATAGGAGATGAGGCGTCTGACTTTAATAACCAAAGTAAAAGTTATACCACATCTTTAGACTCCGAAGCGGCAAAAAGTAAGATGGTTGCTCGTACTTCTATTGTAGAATTAGGACTTGGAAGTGATAATTACCCCAAGGGAATTTCTATCCCTTCCTTTGACGTATCAGAATTCAATCATAAGAATCCACCATCTGAAAGGTTAGACCTTATTTTTGTAAGGGCTCGCGCCTCGATGGATATGTATAAACAAGAAAACCAAGTTGAGGTAGGTCTTCTAAAGGGTGCTTATTTTAGAACAGATGGAACTGGGGACCAACTAAATGGGTTGAGGTTTGAGGGCTACCCGAATACTCTAGAAGGGAGACTTACAGGCATGTCTGAGTCTGAAGTTCTTGAAGATATAACTCTTCCTGGTTTTGGCTCAGTTCCACTCCCTGAGGACCTACTCAATTACGAGTGGAAGAATAATAATGCCGCTGCCATTATAAACGGGGAAGAATTCTCAGTAAAACAACTTGAATCCGACGCTTCTTTCTGTATGCCCGTGGCATATATAAAAGTTCCTTCAGGCTTTAATGAAAATGGAGTTCTTCACAGTGAGAATATTATAGATATTAGGCCATTTTTAAGAACTGCGGAGCTAACCTACGGCGAAAGAGCAGCGTTATCAAGAGCCTTAAACCCTAACGGAGCTAATCCTTTCGTGACTCAATCTTTAATGAGTCAATACATAAATGGAATTGGTAATGACGTGACCGCGTTGGAGGCAAGGGTTACAACTATAGAGGGGCAGATAGGGTCTATAAGTACCGACCTTACGGATTTAGATGTGTTTGTAAAAGGTGCTGACCCTAATGTAACGTTAATAGGAGACCATGAGAAACGTATCCAATTACTAGAAGGTGCTGTAACCTCAGGGGTAGGAACCACTCATTCCTTTATAGCGGAGGAAACAAAACACATAGGCTCTTATGTTAATTTACATACGCAAAACAATTGGAGCAAAAATGCCACAAAAACTTTCACTTTAGAATCTATCCCAGTGATGGACAGAGCTAAAACCGCGTTTGTTTATTTACGACTAACGGCAGTACGCTCTGCTGGAAATGGAGGAACCACTCAATTATGGTCTTTAGGACCTGCAGGACAAGCATTTCCCCAAGTAAATTCAGCGGACTTGCTAGTATTTGAAAGTAAGAAACAGAATGACGTAGTTACTTTAAGCTCAGACTTTGTAGTGCCTGTTACGTATGATGCGAATAGTGATTCATTAAAGGTATCTTTAAAGGTCACCAACGAAATGTTAGTGTTTACTGATAGTGGGCAATTAATATTTACTGGAATGTATATCATAAAAGAGCGTTTGAATATAACAACCCAATCTTAAACTAATGAAAAAATTTATTCTCCTCTCAGTATTTTTATTCGCCTCTTGCCAAACGATGTTAAGGACGGGCGGGGCTATTGTAGGAGGCGGAACTGCTGCTATTATAAATCCTTTAGCTACTCCTGCGGGTATAGCGGGAGGGATTGCTGCTGTAGATTTATACATTGCTGAGGATGAAATAGAAGAGAAAGAAGAGCAGATAAAAGCTCTTACAATGGGTGACGTCGAAAGTTACATGGACGTTGCTAAAAAGGGTATTTTAGAACAGATTTATGATTTGATACTACTGGTAGGAGGGTTCGTCCTTTTATTCTTTGGTGCAAGTTGGTTCTATACTTGGAAGCGCAAACGTGCTGCCCTGCCGTTCTATGCTGATATGGCAAAAATCAAAGATAAATTAGAACTTTAAAAAAATGAACTGTGCATTATCACAGTAACCTAAATAGATTAGAGGAAACAACATGAAACATGTAAACGGAAATTACTCTCAGTTTGACCACGTGTCAAACACAGACGCAAACTTCATTATGGAGTCTTTGGGTTACGACACTGCTATTGAAGTAGATACTGGAATGACTAACTACTTCAGACACAATACAAGCTACTTTGCGTTGTCTGAGGAAGTTGTTGAGTCTGACGCGGGAACTTTTGTAAAAGTACAAGAGCTTCCAGGCAACGCGGTTCTAGATGAAAATTCCCATACGGAACTCACTGAAGTGGAATTTGATGGTGACACCTACAAGCTCGAAGGTATCTTTGAGTCCGACGATGGCATTTACACCAGAATGAATCTTGTTGCGCAGACCCGCAAAGAGTTTGACCTTGATGAAGACGAAGATATCGTTATTACTTACGAAGGTAAGGACTATCGTATTGTTGAGACCGAAGAAGAAGCTGATTTCCTTATGTTTGTTTCCGAGGATGAAGAAGGGGATATCTCTGTTGTTTCCGAATCTGATGATTACTCTGATACTATTTACCTTGTAGCACTAGATGAAGCTAAAGAAGAAAAGCCCGATTTCTTTGACAAGAAGGATGATAAAAAAGAGAAGAAGGACGATAAAAAGAAGAAGAAAAAAGGCAAGAAAGATGACGAAGACGAAGAAGACGCCGAAGAAGA
>CAZMDZ010000133.1:0-2934 GCA_964565175.1 uncultured Planctomycetales bacterium | reverse complement strand
CGAAGAAGACGCCGAAGAAGATGGCGAAGAAGGTGACGATAAGCCTGATTTCCTAAAAGGTAAGAAGGGTAAAAAAGACGACAAGAAGGAGAAGTAAGCATGAAGAGTGTCATGCAATTAACTGATGAGATTCTTGGTGAGTCGCCTGAGTTTAAACAGATTTCTGAAGAGGAACTTCCGGAGTTAACGGACGAGCAGCGAGAAATAATGCTTGAGTCCTCTAAAGGTAAAGAGCGTCTTAAAACTGGTAAGGCTAAATTACAGACAGGGGAGAAGCCCTCTGCCGGAGAAGCATCAAGGCTTCGAAAGCATTTTAATAAAAAGCCAGGAGCCCTATCCAACGCAGCTAACTCCGCAGGAGCAGACAAGATTGGGAGTGACGTATACGATGACAAGCCCGGTAGTGAGGGCACACGCCGCAGAGAGAACGCAAGCCGTGTCGAGCCGGGAAAACAGTTTGTGTCTCTTGACGACGCCTTACAGGCGCCCTATCTAGGAGTTGACGAGAAGCGTGACGGCACGTACGGAGATGACCCAAAACCTACAGGCAACGCCGTAAAGGATAGGATTAAGGCAGCCAGTAAAGAGACGAGAGATTCCAACAATGCAGCGAACGCTCGGTATCCGGACCCAGGTCATAAAAAGGATAAAGCTACAAAAAGAGCAGGCAGAGGCAAGAAAAAAGGGGAAGAGGGTCACGTAGATTCCCGCTCTAAGCAACTTGGAGGTAGGCTTGCAAACGCTCAGACTTGGAGAAAAGAAGCTCAGAATAAAGTTAAAGTAGCTAAACGTCTAGGTGCTGATGTAAAGAAGGATAGTTTTACCGGAACATCAGGACTTACTAGCCAAGCCGCGGACATCAGAGCAGCCAAGTCAGGACTTGCAAAGGCTAGGAAAAGTCGTGAGAATGCTTGGAATGAGTTATCTAACCACGAGCTCTCTGTACTTAAAGAAGCTGCTTCCATTATGAAGAAGCTTAATGAGAGCCGCTCAGAAAATGACTATATTGATAGTGCGCCCGACATCACGTTGACCCCTAAGGACTCAAAGACAGGAAAACCCGCGTACAAAGCAGCAGACCTGAATAAGAAAGACCCGAAAGCGACTAAGTTATATAAAAAAACTAAAGCAGCGCAAGCCGGTGAAAGTACTGACGAGAATTGCGGAGCTGCACCTACCACGGTCGGTACCGTAGGAGCGGGACCACTAAAGGCTTTGGGTAAGGGAAAAGTTTCTTTATTGAAAAAAGCTAAAGGAAAGAAGGCTAAAAAAGCTAATGAATCCTTTAATCGCTTCCTAGATAATATAATCAACGAGGTTAAATCCAACTAATGCTTTTACGAGACATATTTTCATTCGGTACCGTATCCCTTTTAAGTGAGGGGAGAGGGAAAGGACCTGTTAAGTTTTCAGGTATTTTCTCAGAAGCCGAGAGGCCTAATGGAAATAAGAGAGTTTACCCTACTAATATTCTTGTAAGAGAGGTGGATAAACTTCAAAAGCAGATTGGAGAGAAACGCTTACTAGGAGAATTGGACCACCCTTCTGATGAAGTTGTACATCTTACAAACGTATCTCATGTTATTACTGGACTACGAATGGAAGGTACTAAAGTTGTTGGAGAGGGTGAGGTCCTTAATACCCCGGCGGGACAGGTTCTTGCTGAGTTATTAAAGGCGGGGGTTAAGTTAGGGATATCTTCTAGGGGCACAGGAAACGTAGAGCTCAACGCAGAGGGTAGTCAGTATGTGGTTGGAGAAAACTATAACATGATTACTTTTGACATGGTTTCCGACCCTTCCAGTCAGGATGCATTCCCCTCTTTAACTGAAGGTTATGTGCCATCCGAAGACAGGCAACCAATCGTGGACGAACTACAATCACTTCACGACGAGCGTGTGTATATAACACAACTTAAAAAGAAGTTAGGCAAGATTTAAAAAATTAACGGCGTCTTCATCGGCGTAAATCTAAATATATTGAACGAGACGGTTATGAACAAGAACACTGAAAAAATTCTAAAAGCACTTCCAGAAGGTCTGTCAGAGGCAGGTCTTAATGAAGTTGCGTCTCTTCTTGATGAAATTGTCGAGGAGCGCGTTGCTGAAGAAGTGCAAACTATTGAAGCAAAAGTAAAAGGATTCCTTCGCACTAAGATTGACGAGATGAAGTCGGTCGCACTTGCCGAGTTAGAGTCCGAAAATGAAACTATACGAAATGGACAGATGTATGAAGCCATTCGCTCGGTTGTCGCTGCTGATATTGCTAGTGACGATGAGAATGGTATAGTTTCCCATTTAGAGACAGAAGTTGCAGAACTTAAAGAATCTCTAAACGTTGTGAATGGAAAACTAGCCCATTCGCTAAAATCAAACTCTTTACTGGAAAACCAAGCGGTAACCAGAGAGGGTGAAATCAACGAGCTCTCAGGGCTTCTTGAAGAGGAGAAGAACAAATTGGAAACTCCTTTCAAGTCTTCAGAGTCCGCTGTAATAATAACTAACGAGAATCAGAACTCAATTCCCGACGGCGCAGCCAGCAATGGCTTTCTCACGGAAGATGTGATTCGACTTTCCAGACCTCTACAGGAGTATAAATAATTATGTTAGAAAAGAATAACGCAAATACACTCACTGAGAAGTGGAGTCCGATTCTTGAAGGTATCGATGACCAGCATACGAGAGAGTCTACGGCTGTCTTGCTTGAGAACCAAGCCCGTCACCTGCTCAACGAGCAGATGAAAGAGGGTATGATTTCTGAGGCAGGCGCTACGACTGCAGCTCAAACTACCGTTGGTGGCATTGGTACTTTCCAGAAGTTCGCATTCCCTCTCGTACGTCGGGTATTCCCCGAATTGATTGCCAATAAGATTGTTGGCGTGCAGCCTATGCAAGGTCCTGTTTCTCAGATTTTCTATCTAGGATATGACCGCGC
>CAZMDZ010000132.1:0-9714 GCA_964565175.1 uncultured Planctomycetales bacterium | reverse complement strand
GACCCAATTTTCGCTGACCTTTGAATGCCCTTTCAATGGGATCTGCATCAACATAATGTGTTTCATTGCTTTCCTGTCTAACGGGGATTGGACGGGTCTGCGTTGGTCCGGGAGGGGTGATATGCAGACCTGAGTCGTGTTGATGGGTTCAGAGTAACCGAAAGGGAAAGTGGAGGGGGCTGGTTTTCGGGGGAGTGTTATGCGGGTCTGGGATTTGTTCCGGGTTTTCAGTGGCAGTGGGTGGGGGCGTTGGCTGAGAGAGTGGTTCGTCGATTTTGATTTACGGGAAATGAGGTCGACCTAAAATGGGCGGCGATGGCGTCTGCACCTTCCATTCGATTGGCTGATCCTGGCAATTACTCGCTCCGCAAAGTTTTGCGTGAGGATGGGAAGGGGTTGTTGAAGTCTGCGGGGAAGAACCACTTGCCCAGCGACGACAAGTTGCTGGAGATTTATCGGGCAATGCTCACCACCCGAATCCTCGATCAGCGCATGCTGAAACTCCAACGCCAAGGACGCGTCGGATTTGTTGGGCTCGCCACCGGCCAGGAAGCTGCAATTCATGGATCCGCCGCAGCCTTTGGACCGGACGACTGGTTTTTTAGCGCCCTCCGCGAAGGGGGGGTGACCATCCAACGCGGCATGAGCATTCGTGACTACATTGCGCACATGTTCGGCAATGACGAGGACTCTGCAAAAGGCCGCCAGATGCCGAACCACTTCCAGTGCAAGGACGTGAACTTCCCGTCTTGGTCTAGCGTGCTCGGCACCCAATTGCCTCACGCCGTCGGCGCGGCCATCGCCATGAAGGTGCGCAAGGAGCCCACCGTGGTGGGGGCGTACACCGGCGACGGCGCCACATCCTCCAACGGATTCCACAGTGCCCTCAACATGGCTGCGGTCAACAAGGCACCAGTCGTCTTCGTCATCGTGGATAACGGCTGGGCGATTTCGGTGCCTAGCTCCAAGCAAACCGCGGCCGAGTCCTACGGCGCCAAAGCAAAAGCCTATGGCATGCCTGGCGTCAACGTCGACGGCAACGACCCGCTCGCCAGTTACCAAGTGGTCAGTGAAGCCATCGAACGGGCCAAAAACGGTGAAGGTCCATCCCTCGTCGCCCTCCGCACCTACCGCCTCGGCGGTCACTCCAGCTCCGACGACCCCACCAAGTACCGCAACGAAGACGAAGTCAGCGAGTGGGAGAAGCGTGACCCAATCCCGCGTTTAGAAGCCTATCTAAAGTCATCCGGCTTGTACGGGTCTGCCGGCATCGCCGCCTGGGAAGTAGAGATCACCGCCCAAGTCGCTGACGCCGTCAACCACGCGGAAGACGTCGGCCCGCCGAAGCTGGAAACTCTGGTCGAAGACGTTTACGCCAACCCGCCGCAGCACTTGCGCAAGCAGGTCATTGACGCGCTTCGACTGGTGGCGGAAAAGGGTGCCGCAGAAGCCGTCGAAGGGAAGTTCCCGCTCTAAAGACCACCCGCAAGCAACAGTTTCAAGGGCGGCGGACCAACGGATTTACGCCTTAGTGGAGACCCGGTCTCAACAACGGCGGGAACACTCGAATATGTACGGTTTTTGCCCCTATTCAGGCCCTCCAAAAACCCGGGCGCGGATACACTGTGCGGCTTCACGGTCCAGGCTTCCCTCATTGAGTCCTGGGCCAATTCCCTAGTCCCCCAAAACGCCGTCCGAAAGATCGGATTTGCGCTGGGGGTGCGCCCAACGAAAAACCATGAGCCTCTACCAGTTTCCGCGCTGGACAGACGCTTTCCGGCCATTTTTGGCAATAGCTGCATTAGGTGCCCCTGTGTACCTGGTGGTGTTGTTTGCCTACGGAGCGTCGCCACAGACTCTGGCCGTCGGCTACCAGCCTGACCAACCTGTTCCCTTTAGTCATGCCATGCATGCTGGGGAACTCGGAATGGACTGCCGTTACTGCCACCATTCGGTAGAAGAAGCCGCCTTCGCCGCTGTCCCCGCTGCCAACGTGTGCATGAACTGCCACGAGCGCATCCTGCCCGAGAGTGAGCCACTCGCTCCGGTACGCGCAGCTGCCAAAGAAGGCAAGCCGCTCGAATGGGTGCGGGTTCACGACCTGCCGGACTACGTCTACTTCAACCATGCCGGCCACGTCAACAAAGGCGTTAGTTGCGCTGAGTGCCACGGTCGCGTCGACAAGATGGAAGTGGTCACTCAAATGGAGCCGCTCAGCATGGGCTGGTGCCTCGAGTGTCACCGCGACCCGGTGGAGCGCTTGAGCCCGACCGACGAGCTCACCAACTTCGACTGGGAGCCGGAATTCGGCACTCGCCGATCCTTTGGCGAAGCCTGGATCAAGGAACACCAAATTTCGCCGCGGGAGGATTGCTCGACATGTCACCGCTAAACCGATCCGATTCGACCAAGGCGTATTGGCGTAGCTTGAAGGACCTGGAGAACACTCCAGAGTTCCAAGAGCTCGCCGCCGACGAATTCCCGGCCGGTCCTGAAAAGGAATGGACCGAGGCTTCGCGTCGCCGTTTCATGCAGATCATGGGCGCCTCGCTGGCGCTGGGTACTGCATCGAGCTGCCGCTGGCAGAAAGGTGTGATCGCGCCGATGGCCGACCGTCCGGAAGGATGGGTGCCTGGCAAGCCGCGTCACTACTCTTCGATGTTCGAGCTGGGCGGCGTGGCGCAAGCGCTGACCGTCACCAGTTACGACGGTCGCCCGACCAAGATTGAAGGCAACGCGCAACACCCAGCTAGCCAGGGCACGACGAACAGTTACGCCCAAGCCGCAGTGCTGGAACTGTGTGACCCAGACCGCAGCCGTGGCGTCGCCCACAACGCAGGTGGTAACGAAAGCGATTCCAGCTGGGCTGATCTCAGCACCTTTGTCGGTGCGCAGGTCCGCAACTCTGGCGATCGCGGCGCAGGCTTGGCAGTCATCGCGCCCAACACTTCGTCGCCGTCGATGGTCGCTGCCTACAAGGCGCTGAAAAAGGCTTACCCAGCCGCGACCGTGGTAGAGCACGAGGCACTGACCCGCATCAACGAGCAAAACGGCCTCAAGACCTTGTTCGGCGGCGAAGTTCGCCCGGTCTACAACCTCAACCTCGCCGACGTCATCGTCAGCTTCGACGAAGACTTGATCGGTAACCACCCGGATCACTTGAACCACACGCGTGCATTTGCTGCGCGTCGTCGTCCGGAAGACGGTCATATGAACCGCCTCTTCCAGGTCGAGCCGTCGTTCTCGCTGACCGGTGCTTCCGCTGACCACCGCCTGCCGGTGCGCGGAACTCAGGTTGCCGTGGTGCTTTCGGCACTGCAGCGCGAGTTGGCTAGCAAGCACCACATCGGCACCGCGCCGACCGGCATGCCTGAGGGAGGCATTCTGACCCAGGATGCGGTATCCAAGTTTGTTGCTGCAGCCGCCAAAGACTTGGCGGCCCATAAAGGTAAGTGCGTTTTGGCCGCTGGCCCGAACCAACCAGCCGATGTCCACGCCGCCGTTCACGCGCTGAACTTGGCGTTGGGCAACCGAGGCAAGACTGTTGAATACCTGCGCGCCGACCTGGCACCAGCCGTTGACTCGGCTGACTTTGCCGCGTTGGTTGCCAAGATGAACGGTGGGTCGATCAAGACCGTCGTCATCATGGGTTGCAACCCGGTCTACACCGCTCCCGCCGACTTGGACTTCGCTGCGGCTCTGGCCAAGGTGGAAAACAAGATCCACTTCGGTCTGTACCGCGACGAGACTGCCATCGCTTGCGATTGGCACGCGCCACAAGCCCACTGGCTGGAAGCTTGGGGCGACGGTCGCAGCTGGAACGGTACTTGGACTTTGCAGCAGCCGCTGATTGAGCCGCTTTACAGTGGCAAGTCGGCGTTGGAGTTCGTCTGCTTTTTGACCGGCGACACCACGGCTGGTGATCAGCAGGTCATGAACGCGTTCACCGCCACTGCTGGCAAGGATGAAATGGCGTGGCGCCAAGCGGTGCAGCGCGGTTTTGTTGCCGGTAGCGATTTCCCACGGGCTGCCAACCCGAACAACACCACCGCGATGGTCCGGGTTACTCCAGAGCAGATGGCTGCATGGGGTGAAGGCGATTCGCTCGAGGTTGTGTTCAGTCAGGACTACAGCTTGTACGACGGCCGCTACGCCAACTCCGGTTGGTTGCAAGAGCTGCCGGATCCAATGAGCAAGTTGACTTGGGGCAACGCCGCCATCATTGGCATTGCTACTGCAGCTGCGCTGAACATCAAAGACGAAGAGGTCGTCGAACTGGACCTAGGCGGGCGCAAGCTCGAGGTGCCGGTTTACATCATGCCGGGTCAAGCACCAGGCACGGTGGGACTGACTTTGGGCTTTGGTCGCACTGCCGCCGGTCACGTTGCTGGCTTGGGCGCAGATGAAGTGGATGCCGTCGGCGTCAATGCTTACACGCTGCGGACTCAAGAGGGAGTTGGTTTTGCCGGAGGATGCGCCATAAGCGGAACAGGCGCAACCTTCCCGCTGGCTTCGACGCAGGACCACCACATCATTGATGACATTGGTGTTTCTGGCCGCGATCATCGCCTCGGCGAATTGATCCGCTCCGGCACCTTGCACGATTGGGAGCACCACCCAGACTTCGCCCAGCATGTGGTTCACCACCCGCCGCTGAAGTCGCTGTGGAAGGAGTTCACCTACGAGGGTCACCGTTGGGCGATGTCGATCGACCTGTCGCAATGCACCGGTTGCAGTACTTGCACCATCGCTTGCCAGTCCGAGAACAACGTTCCAATCGTTGGCAAAGAAGACGTCATCCGCGGCCGTGAAATGGCTTGGATTCGGATGGACCGTTACTTCACCGGCAACGAAGAAAACCCGGCGATCGTGCACCAGCCGATCAACTGCCAGCACTGCGAAATGGCGCCGTGCGAGCAGGTTTGTCCGGTGGCGGCAACCACTCACAGCGAAGAAGGCCTGAACGACATGGTCTACAACCGCTGCATCGGGACTCGCTACTGCGCCAACAACTGCCCGTACAAGGTTCGCCGCTTCAACTACTTGGAGTACCAAGGTCAGCTGCGCACCGAAGGCAACGAGATTCTGCAACTTGCCATGAACCCGGAAGTCACGGTGAGAAACCGCGGCGTGATGGAGAAGTGCTCGTTCTGCGTGCAACGAATCGAAGGTGCTCGGACCACCGCCACAGTCGAGGGTCGCGAGATTCAAGACGGCGACGTCACCCCGGCATGTGCTCAGGCCTGTCCTGCACAAGCCATTAGCTTCGGCGACTTGAACAATCCTGATTCCAAGGTGCTGAAGGAACATGAAAACGATCGGGCTTACGCCTTGCTCGCTGAATTGAACAACAAGCCTCGGGTTGCCTTCATGGCCCCGATTAGCAACCCGCATCCTGATCTGGGCGATGGCGCTCACGCAGGGGAAAGCTCGAACGGCAATGCTGCCGGGGAGGAAGTGAGCCATGGCTAAGGTCGCTGAACTCACTCACGAACAGCTGGACGACATGGTCAACCCGCCTGCTTTGGTGCAGGGCGATGACTCGCTGTCCAACATTACGGAAACCGTTTGCCGGATCGCCGAAAACAAGCCGCCCAAGGCTTGGTACGTCGGCTTCTTCATGGCTCTTGGTTTGCTCGGCATGCTGGGCGCTTCGATCGTTTACCTGATCAAGACTGGTGTCGGTGTCTGGGGTAACAACCAGCCTGTCGCTTGGGGTTGGCCGATTGTCAACTTCGTCTTCTGGGTCGGTATCGGTCACGCTGGCACGCTGATTTCGGCTGTGCTGTACTTGTTCCGCCAAGGTTGGCGAACGGGTATTAACCGATTCGCCGAGGCGATGACCATCTTCGCGGTTTGCTGCGCAGGTATGTTCCCGGCGATTCACGTCGGTCGTATCTGGGTCATCTACTGGGTGTTCCCGATTCCTAACCAGATGAGCATGTGGCCGAACTTCCGTTCGCCGCTGCTGTGGGACGTGTTTGCGGTTTCGACCTACTTCACGGTTTCGCTGCTGTTCTGGTACATGGGCATGGTGCCTGACCTTGCCACTTTGCGCGACCGCGCCAAGAAGAAGCTGCCGCGCTTGCTGTACGGCATCTTTGCCTTGGGTTGGATCGGTGCGAACCGTCAATGGCACCGCTACGAGCGCGCTTACTTGCTGCTGGCCGCACTGGCCACGCCGCTGGTGCTCTCTGTGCACTCGGTTGTGTCCTTTGACTTTGCCACCTCGCAGCTACCGGGCTGGCACACCACGATCTTCCCGCCGTACTTTGTTGCGGGCGCGATTTTCTCGGGCTTTGCCATGGTGGTCACGCTGGCTGTGCCGGCACGATCGCTGTTCGGGCTCAAGAACTTGATCACGCTGCAACACCTTGAGTTGATGAACAAGGTCATTATGGCGACCGGCATGATTGTCGGCTACGCCTACGCGATGGAGTTCTTCATCTCCTGGTACTCGGGCAACAAATACGAGGCTTTCGCTTTCGTCAACCGCGCCTTTGGTCCCTACGCCTGGGCGTACTGGATCATGGTGAGCTGCAACGTGCTCTCGCCGCAAATCTTCTGGTTCAAGAAGGCCCGACGAAGTTTGCCAATCATGTTCATCGTGGCGATTTTCGTCAACATCGGCATGTGGTTCGAACGCTTCGTGATTACCGTCACCTCGCTGAACCGTGACTTCCTGCCTTCAAGCTGGAACTACTTCACTCCGACGATGCTGGACTACGCCACGTTGATCGGCTCCTTTGGGTTGTTCTTCACCTTGTTCCTCTTGTTCTGCCGCTTCCTGCCACAGGTCGCGATTGCCGAGGTCAAGTGTCAGACCCCTCACGCACATCCCCACGGCCACTAGGAGGAAGTGAAGATGAGCAATAACAATCAAAACCTGCACGGTGTACTGGGCGAATTCGAAAACGTCGACCAGATCCTCGCCGCTGCTGAAAAGGTTAAGAACTCCGGCTACACCAAATGGGATTGCTACACCCCCATGCCGGTGCACGGCTTGGACCAGGCGATGGGCGTCAAAGAGACGCGCTTGCCTTGGGCCGTTTTGGTCATGGGCATCACTGGTGCTGCCCTCGGCTTGTTGATGCAGTACTGGATGAACGGTATTGACTACAAGATGATCATCTCCGGTAAGCCGATGAACAGTTTGCCAGCAAGCATCCCGGTGATCTTCGAGACCACCATCTTGTTTGCATCGCTGACGGCGTTCTTCTGCATGTGGATCTTCAACGGTCTGCCAAAGTGGTTCAGCCCGCTGTCCCGAGTCGATCGTTTCGCGCGCTCTACCGATGACCGCTTCTTCGTCGCGATCGCCGCCAACGATCCAAACTTCGATGTGAACACCACCGCGAAGATGTTGGAAAACTGCGGCGCTGCTGCGGTCGAGTTGGTCGAAGAACCGGATGAGCCTGCTGCCGTCCCTGTCGGCCTCAAGGCTGCAATGGCAACCGTCGCCATGTTGGTCATGATCCCGCTGGTCATGATGATCGGCGAACGGGGTGCGATCAAAAAGGAGCCGCGTTTGCACTTGGTTCCGGACATGGACTTCCAGGAGTACTACCGTCCGCAGAGCGCCAGTGGCTTGTTCGCTGACGGTCGCGCCATGCGCCCGCAGCTAGCTGGCACCTTCGCCTTGGAAGATGACGCTCTCGTCGGCAAAGACGCGGGCTTCTACACCGGCAAAGAAGATGGTGAGTACTTGACCGCTTCACCAATCGAAGTCAACGACGACCTGATTGCTCGTGGCAAAGAGCGTTACCAGATCTCCTGCGCACCGTGCCACAACACGGACTTGCGCGGCAAAGGTCCGGTGCACGATCGCGCTGTGAAGCTTGGCTCGCCGATGTGGGTGCAGCCGACTGACTTGTTTGCTGAGCACCTGGCCTTCCAGCCAGTGGGGCAGTGGTTCGAGTCGATTTCGGTCGGCGTGCGCAACATGCCGGGTTACTCCAAGACCGTTTCCGCCAAGGATCGCTGGGCAATCGTCGAGTATCTGAAGTCCGCGCGGCCACAGGTGGAAGAGCCTGCAGGCGATGTTGATCCTGCTGTAGCAGCCGGTCGCAATGTGTTCATGTCGAAGCAATGCTCGGCGTGTCACACCGACGACGGAAATCCTCTGGTCGGTCCGACTTTCAAGGGCTTCTGGGGAACCGAGCGCGAGATGACCGATGGCACCACCATCATGGCCGACGAGGCATACTTGCGTGATTCGCTGATTAATCCGAATGCCAAAATCGTGAAGGGCTTCCAGCCCAACATGATTCCGGCGGCTCTTACCGATCAAGAAATTGCTGACTTGATCGTCTTCCTTGAATCCATCGCTGACTAATTGGAGGAAACGAAAATGCAACCTACCAATGTAGTACGGGAAGCCGTCATGGTCCCAGACCTGGCGGCGAAGACCTCTCGGGTCGGCCTATGGCTGGGCGTCATCGGAATGGTCCTTGCGGTCATTTTTGGCGCGCTCGAAGGCGACCACATGCGTCACTTCTTCTGGGCTTACCTAGTCGCGTTTAGCTTTGTCTTTACGCTGACCATGGGCGGCATGTTCTTCGTCTTGATCAATCACGTCACCGGGGCTCGCTGGAGCGTGTCGGTCCGTCGAATGGGCGAGTTCGCGATGAATACGGTGCCGTTGCTTGCCATCATGGCAGTGCCGTTGCTGTACCCACTGTTCACTCAGGCTGGCATCGATGATTTCGGCGGTCTGCTGTGGCCGTGGATTCATCCGCATGGCGAGCACGCTGCGCTCGTAGAGTTCAAGAACCCGTTCTTGAACGTGCCGTTTTTCATCGGCCGCACGGTGTTTTACTTCATCGTTTGGGCGCTGATTACACGCTTCTTCATGAATCGTTCGCTGCAGCAAGATGCAGATAAGGCGGAAAGCCACACCGTTGCCATGCGCAAGGTTGCGGCCCCGTCGATTATCTTCTTCGCGCTGACCCTCAGCTTCGCTTCATTCGACTGGATGATGTCCACCGACCCGACTTGGTTCTCGACCATCTTCGGCGTTTACATCTTCGGCGGTGCGGTTCTGAGCATCCATGCCCTGCTGGTGATTTCGTCAGTCTTCCTTGCCAAGCGCAACGAGATGACGGACTTCATTAACAAGGAGCACTACCAAGACCTCGGTAAGTTCATGACCGCGTTCACTGTGTTCTGGGCGTACATCGCGTTCTCTCAGTTCATGCTGATCTGGTACGCGAACATCCCCGAGGAGACCATGTGGTTCCACCATCGCAACACCGAAGCGTGGGGTATTTGGTCGTACGTGCTGATCTTCTCCAACTTCGTCATTCCATTCTTCGGCTTCCTTTCGCGCTGGACCAAGCGCAAGCCGAAGGTGCTGGCATACTGGGCGATCTACACCTTGATCGTGCACTGGTTCGACCTGTACTGGTTGATCATGCCAAACATGGACTGGGAAGTGAACCACTTCGGTTTGATTGAGATCACAACCGCGATTGGTGCTTTCGGTTTCTTCCTGTGGGCATACTCCCGTCAAGCGACCAAGCATTCTTTGCTGGCTTATGGGGATCCACAGTTGGAGAAGTGCTTGTCGCATCAGAATTACTAAGTCGAAACCCTTCGACTCTTGGACGACCTGCAGCTTTGGTTGCAGGTCGTTTTTGGTTTTTGTGGAGAGTTTTGTGAGGGGTCGCCTCGGCGGCAAGGATTCCGCTTCGCTTCATCAAAAGCCGCCGAGGC
>CAZMDZ010000131.1:0-9761 GCA_964565175.1 uncultured Planctomycetales bacterium | reverse complement strand
CTTGTGCAATGCGCTAATCAGGTCAAAATGGCTTTCACCGTGCTTGTCGTAAAGTAGAGCGCGCCCTTCAAATACAGCTTCAATCGCACGGTCGGCTAGCGTTTCCCCTACATCGCACTGGCGTACCGCACCTTCCAAAGCGACCAATGCGCGACGGGCATCACCGCTGGCAAAGCTAGCAAAAGCAGCCAGTTGTTGGTCGCTCACCGCTACCTTTCGCGCTGCCAAACCATGCTCTGCGTCGTCTAGTGCCCGACGCATCATGGCAACCAGTTCGTCTTCCTTCAGCGGTTGCAGGATGTGCACTGTCAACCGCGACAACAGCGGGCCGATGACTTCAAACGATGGGTTTTCGGTCGTTGCCCCGATCAGCACGATGTCACCGCGTTCGACGAAAGGCAGGAAAGCGTCTTGTTGAGCCTTATTGAAGCGATGGATTTCGTCAACAAAGAGCAAAGTGGCGCGGCCGGTGGCTTTGCGCAATCGACCGGCCTCTTCCATTGCGGCGCGCACTTCCTTAATGCCAGACAGGACCGCACTAAAGCTTTGATACTCCAAGTCCACACTTGCGGCCAATAAGTTCGCCAAAGTCGTCTTGCCGGTGCCTGGAGGCCCCCAGAAAATCATCGAAGTGATCTCCGCTTGATCCAGCAACCGCCGCAGCGGACCGCCTTCGCCGACCAAGTGTTGTTGCCCAAAAACCTGCTCCAACGAGAGCGGCCGCATGCGTTCCGGCAGGGGCGCATTCGGCGAGACCTCTGGCGCAGTTGGCCTGGATCTCTGGTCGTCAAAAAGGCCGTTGTTCATCGACAGTTCAGCTTAGCAGGCCGCTGTTCAGCGACCGGTCCGCTTAGCAGGCTACTGGGGCTCAGCTTCCCGTTCGCGGGCGGTGGATTTCGAAGCAAGTCAGGCAAGAGCGTGGATCAGCAATGCCGCAGCCGTAGCCACGTTGAGACTTTCGACTTCGCGCTGCAACGGGATTCCAATTTGGCGATCACACTCCATCATCAATCGCTTGGGCATGCCACCGCCCTCTTCACCGAGCACCAACGCCGCCGAGCGTTGCCGTTTGACATCGCCCATCGCGTCACCCTCAGCCGACGTCGCCCAAAGTTCGACCTTGTGCTTGCGGCACAACTCGACGAATTGATTGACGTTCAGCCCATCCGCCACTGGCATTCGGAATGTGGTGCCGCTGGCGCCGCGAATGGCGCGCGGATGCCATGGAGAAACGCCGCCCTGTAGAAACAAAATGGCGAACGCACCTAAGCCAGCCGCGCATCGGACCAATGCTCCACCGTTGCCGGGATCTTGAATGCCAGCGGAAACAACAATCAAACCATTGGCGACGGCGGCTTCAGCAAACAAAGCTTCGATGTCAAGCTCGGGGCGAGCAGCGCAGCCCAAGATTTGCGGAGCAGTGGTCAAATCCCCATCGGCTGCCATCAGCTTCGGCAAGCATGGGAGGCAAGGCACCTTCGCCTCGCGCGCCAATTCCAAAGTCCGCTGAGCAACTGGCAGGCTGAGGTCAGGGTCAAACAGCACCCAGCGGGGTTTGATGCCTGCGCTGAGGGCGTCGGCAAGCACCCTTGCGCCCTCGAGCAGGACCAAGGTTCTCTCCTTGCCGGACCGCATTGCTCGCAGCAGCTTCAATTTGGCATTTTGAGCCGATTGGATCGCCATTTCCTCCATCACCCCGCCATTTTAGAATCAGGGCGATGGATGATGCGCCACCCCGGACCGGGATTATTGTGCGGGTGGATGCCCGCCAGTGCGAAGTACTGCCGGACGGGCAATCCGAAGTGCAGCCAGCCCTGATGCGGGGCAAGCTGTTTGGGGAGCGCAGCGACGACAAAAGCCCCGTCGCAGTGGGCGATTGCGTGGATTTGGCCGAAGACGAGCATGGCTGGTCCGTCGAACGCGTCCACCCGCGCCGCAACCTGTTCAGCCGACGCGCCGCCGGGGGCGATACTCGGCGTCAGCCTCTAGCAGCCAACGTCGACCAGGTCGTCTTAGTCGCTTGCTTCGGTACGCCGCCCTTTTCGTCCTTGACCACCGACCGGATCTTGGCGGCAACCAGCTTTGCCGATATTCCCGCCACCCTGGTGTTGAACAAAATTGACCGAGCCAAGCCGCGCAAGATTGAACGCATTGCGGAGACCTACCGCCAAATTGGCCAGCCACTGCTGTTGACCTCTGCGGAAACCGGAGAGGGCGTCGATGAACTGAAAAAGCTACTGACCGGCCATCAATCCGTGTTTTACGGGTTATCCGGTGTCGGCAAGTCGTCGCTGTTGAACTTGATCGAAGACGGCTTGGGCATCCGCACTCGTGAAGTCTCGGCTTCGTTGAAGTCCGGTAAGCACACGACCACTTACGCCAGGCGCTACAAACTTCAAGAAGGCGGCGCGGTGATCGACACCCCCGGGGTGCGTTCGTTCAAACCCTATGGCATTCCACCCAAGGAGTTGCGCCTGCACTTCCCGGACTTAGTGGCGGTTGCGGATCAGTGCCAATTCCATTCTTGCTATCACCGCGGCGAGCCTGGCTGCGCCCTTCCTGATGCTGTGGAGAGTGGAGCCGTAAATGAAACCCGGTTCCGCGCTTACACCGAATTGCTGGTGGAATTGGAAGAGGAATATGGCTCGATCCGCTAGGGATCCAAGAAATTTCGACAATTCCTTGAAATTTCCTTGGTCACTTGACCCACAACAACTGCTACTTCTAGTTAAATAGAGAAGGTCGATATTCCGTTTTCCACGGGCCCCAATCGACCTTCGATTTGTCAACAAATATGCGGGTTTCAGCGATATTCAGAAGAAGAGATCAAACGATCGTTTCAAACGATAACGCCCTCCCAAACGTTTTCCACAATCCTATCTCCTTATTAAGACGAAACTTGAGACTGCAGAATCCA
Organism: uncultured Planctomycetales bacterium; assembly: GCA_964565175.1. Lineage (GTDB taxonomy): Bacteria > Planctomycetota > UBA1135 > UBA1135 > UBA1135 > JACNIZ01. Next base: position 6,844 of record CAZMDZ010000131.1, on the reverse strand, counting down.
GTTGATGGCTACTTCTCAAATTTTGGATTTGGGTTTACCCTCGCCGCGTGCCCAGGACGACCTCGACCCGCAGCAAGCAAACCACCGACGGTGGTAAGAGCGGACGATTTCTTTTACTCCGAAGGCACCACTCCTCCCCGATCGAAGCACGCCCCAAGCAATTGGCTTCGATCCTTCCCTCCATCGACGCAGGCCCTCCATCCCCTCACCCCTTCCTTAAGGGCGGCCGCCCGATCCAGTCCTCACTGCGTCGTGGAAAACCTCGTTCCGACGAAGATTTCCATGAACCAAAATTCGAGCTCGACCACGGTCAACCGTGGTGCCGTCCATAGCGAACTTGACGGTGGAACCGATACTTACCGGTTCCGCCCCCAACGGCTCGCTTCCGACTCCCTGGCTTACAAGCCCGTCTGCCGCTTCGCTTACAACGGTCAGCAGATCACCGCTCGCCAAGTCCTCGACGTCTCCCCTACCGGAATCGCCATCATTCCTGGCGCCTCCTGCGGGATGATCCCCGGAACCACCGTCGACGACCTCCAAGTCTTCCACTGCAACAACGAAGTTTGGAGCGGGAGTGCCGAAGTTGTTTACGGCACCGAAGACGGAGCAGCTCGCGTCGGCCTACGCTTCACCTCTGGCCAGCTCAACATGCGCAGCCTCCAGTTCCGGGATGAACTAGTCGAGCGCCGCCTGGTTCAGTCGCTGTTCCACGTACGCGAATTTGATCGCGTCCTCCCGGCGGAATGGAGATCCGGCATCAGCGTGGTGCGCCACCTGCTGCAAAGCGCCAAGTCGGTTATGGACGACATCGAGCGCAATGAACCGCCAGAAGCTTGGAAAAACAACCCTCAGCGCAAGCGCGAGCTATGTGAGATGGTCTACAACAAGTGGTGGCCGGTATATCGCGACCAATTGCTGGCGATGGACCACCTATCAGCACTGCTGCCGAAGACTTTGGTCGAATCCGCTCAAGAGTACGCTGCGTGCGAGTTGATGCCGCTGCTAGAAGACTGCCCGATGCACAAGCGCGCTTATGACAAGCCGCTGGGCTATGCCGGTGACTACAAGTTAATGCTGCTTGGGCAAGATGAAGACCTTAAGGGTCAGTCTCTCTATGGCTGCCTGTTGCACCATACGGTGCAAAACTTCGGTCTCGGCCGCGCCATCGTTCAACGCTGCCATACCGCTAGCCGCGCCGTGAGTTCGGTCGTCAACCAGGCCAAACCAACGCGAATTGTCTCCCTTGCCTCCGGTCCGGCAATCGAGTTGATGTACTTCCTGGCGGAACACCCAACGCTAGAAAACGAGGTCGAATTGATCCTCGTTGACCAAGACTTGGAAGCGTTGGAAACTGCCCACAGTGCGCTGAGCAAAGAAATCCTCAAGCGCGAGGACGGCCACCTGATCAAACTCAGTTGCCTGCACTTCTCGATCGGCCAAATCATCTCACCATCCGGCGACAGCGAACGCAAACTGATTCGTGACGTCCTCAGCGGCGTGGATTTGATTTACTCGATGGGCTTGTTCGACTACCTGCAACGGCCGGTAGCGCTCAAGCTGATGCGCAACGTCTTCCCCATGTTGAGCCCCGGTGGTCGCCTGTATATCGGCAACCTGGAGCGCGTACCCGATTGCTCATGGGCGATGGAATACTCGGTGCACTGGTCACTGATCTACCGCAACGAAGAAGACATGCACGATCTCGCAACGCGTTTGCGTTTGCCGATCGAAAGCGTAGACGTCAGCCGCGATGCCTCTGGACACTGCCTGTTCATGGACATTCGCAAGCCAGCTGAACAGGAGAGGTAAGGAACTTATTCGTCATCATTGTCATCTGGGGGGGACGGAGCTAGTTCTTCCCAGAATGACGTGTTGCGGCCGATCTCAATCAAGAAGGCGGCACCCTTTTCGGGAGCTTCAGGATCGATCGAAACGGTTCCGCCGTGCGCTTCGACTAAGTTGTGAACGATCGATAAGCCAAGCCCAGTGCCGTTGGCTTTGCCGGCGGTAGCGAACGGCTTGAACAAGGTGTCGGCGACTTCGTCCGGAATTCCAGGGCCGTTGTCGGCGATGCGCAACACCAGATTGCCGCGCGAGCCATAGGCTTGAATCTTGATTTGATCGCCGCAAGCGTTGTCGAATTGGGTCATCGCTTCGAACGAGTTGTTCAAGATGTTTTGCACGGCTCGCCCCATGCGTTCGCGGTCGATCGCAACTTGCAAAGGATCGACTTTGGAAAGCTCCAAGTCAACGCGGATGCCAGCAGGGTCAAGCTTCGGCTGAATATCTTCGATCAATTCTTGCAAAAACTCACCGACCTCAACCTCTTCAATATTTAGGTGCACTTGCTCACCGGACAGGTATTCCATCAGGTCAGTCACCATCGTGCTGGCTCGCGCCAACGAGCGCTTCATCACCGTCAAATCATCACCGACGGCTGACTCGAACCCTTCGGATTGCGCCGCCATCCGCAAGACGTCAACGCGCAGGCCGAGCGAGGTCAGCGGACTGCGTAGATCATGAGCAATCGTGCCCGCCATTTGGCCGACGGCGATCAGACGCGTTTCCCGTTCATCCAAGTGCTTTTGCACCTGCACCATGCGCAACTGGGTTTCGATCCGCGCTTCCAACTCACTGATTCGGAAGGGTTTGGTGACGTAGTCAATTGCGCCAAGCTCCAATCCTTGCACGATCTCATTGGCTCCAGTACGAGCCGTAACCAAAATGACCGGCGTGGCGCGCATCGAGGAACTTTCGCGCAATCGTTTCAGCATGCCGAAGCCGTCAAGGCGCGGCATCATGACGTCGGAAATGATGAGATCCGGTTGCAGGCGATGGGCAGCATCGAGGCCAGCCATGCCGTCTTCGGCGGTTTCCACCCGGTATTTACGGCTCAGCGAACCGGAAATGAAGGCGCGCATGTCGTCGTTATCTTCGACCACCAAAATGAGCGGCGCATCTTCGTCGGCTTCGGTTTCCGCTTGGACTTGCGCTTGACGCAAGCTGGGTTGGGCAAGGTCGGCGAACTTGGTGTTGGAAGAACCGTGGGTTGAGTCGAAGCGCTGGTCGTTTTCGGCTGGCTGTTCATCAACCTGAACCTCGCGAGTTGCCTCGTGGTAGGCATTGGCCGGTTCCAGTGGCAGCTCCAAACGGAACACCGAACCCGCACCTGGGCGACTCTTGACCGTCAAATCGCCGTCATGCATGCGCGCAAATTCGCGAGACAGGGACAAGCCCAATCCAGTCCCTTGAATCTTGGCAGTCTTTGCGGAATCAGGAACTTGGTGGAAGCGCAAAAAAACTTTGGCCTGCTGATTCAACGGAATCCCTCGACCGGTGTCCTCGACCTCGACCCACATCCTTCCTTGATCCGAACCCGCGCGCACCGAGATCCGGCCGCCGTCGGGAGTGAATTTGACCGCGTTGGAAAGCAAGTTGAACAAAATGGTCTCAACCTTCTCAGAATCGAAAATCGAGTTCGGCAACTCGTCGATACCGGTGTACTCCAAGCGCATCGCCCGTGATTCCGCGACGGGATCCAAGCTCTTCAACAAATTCCCAAGAATGGTGCCGACGTTCCCCGTTTCAAAGGTGCTGTCCTGATGGCCGGCTTCCAGCTTGGCGAAATTAAGAATCATATTGACCTGCCGCAACAACCGGTTGGCGTTCATATTCATGGACTCCAAGACCGGCTTCAAATTCTGGCGATGGCGACCTTCGATCAAGGCTTCCAACGGACCGAGAATGAGCATCAACGGCGTACGCAGCTCATGGCTGACGTTGGCGAAGAAACTTGTTTTGGCTTCGTCTAGCTCTTGCAGCTGTTCGTTAGCATCCTCAAGCTGAAGGCGCTGTTCTAGATCACGTCTTCTAGAGCGCTCCACCGCCATCGAACCCATGGTGGTCAATGCGCTTGTTCCAAGAAGGAAGAAGAATGGAAGTACAGCGCTTAGCTCTAAGTTATGGAGCCATAGGTTGCTACTGAAGTAGCCGCCCATAACGACGAAGCAGAAGGTCAGGGTGACGCCTGGTCGCCAAGGCATAAATAAGCCCACCAAGTAGAGCACCAGCATGATGCCGTAGAAATACTCACTGGAAAAACCCTTGAGCATCGACGTCATCATCGACAGCACAAATGCGGCCACGCTGAGGGTGAAAAAACTCAGCGGCAAGACATTTCGCTCACCCCACTTGCTCAGGCTGAGTCCCATCGCCAGCCCAGCAACGCCCGCGACGGCGATCCTGAGGGCAAAGAATTCCCCCCATTGTTCTCGTGCGAAGAACCAGTCCAGCACCGAGAACATCAAGTACAGAACGATTCCCACCGAAAATGACAGTCTAAAGCGACTTCCTAGAAGGACTCTAGTTTCCTTCTCGAAAATCTCTTCAAAGGCCGCTTGGTGGGCTTTGTCCTGGGTTTGGCTATTGCTGAGGTCCATCTGCGAGGGCAATGGAACAAGCACCGGGGGGAGCGCCGGAGGTGGCTCCATCCTCCAAATTTGATCACTCTGGTGCAAGATGTCCTTCGGACAAACCGCCCTAAGGTCTTAAGTTTTCTAAGTCTTCGCTATTTCCTTTGAAGAGTTCGACTTGCTAGGAAACCGGTGCTACGCTTCACCTGTAAACACCTCCAAGCCGTGCCCAACATACTCGTCGTCGATGATGACCCGGAAATCCGGAGCACTCTAAAGAAAATTTTAGAGCTATCCGGTCATCAGGTTCACACAGCCTCCAATGGAATCGAGGCACAGCAGAGCCTAGACCAGCATCCGGTGGACTTAATGATCACCGACATTGTGATGCCAGACCAAGATGGCTTGGAAGGCATGCGTCAGGCTCGCGAAAAGAATCCGTCATTGCCAGTCATTGCGATGTCAGGTGGCGGGCGTTTGCGCACCGACAACTACCTGCGCCTTGCCAAAGCCTTCGGCGCGACCGAAGTACTAGAGAAACCGTTCGACACGAGTGCTCTGCTCGAGATGGTGAAGCGAGTCCTGGGCTAAGGATTATTCGGCACCAGCAAACGCAACCAAGCGCTGGATCACCTGTCCGAGAATCGTGTCGGGGGTCGACGCACCGGCGGTAAACGCAACCCGCACTGGCCCTTCATTGGGCAACCAATTCTCTTGTTGCAAGATCTCGCCGGATTGACGTTCACGGTAGCTCAACTGTGGGCCAATGCAATCCGGGCTTTCGATGTGATAGGACGGCACGTCGAAGTGATCGCCGACCCGCGCCAAATTGCGCGTGTTTGAGGAGTCGTAACCGCCCACAACTAAAAACAGATCCGGCTGCTCCTGAACCACGGTGTTGGCCGCATCTTGATTGTCTTGCGTCGCGCGACAAATGGTGTCGAAATCACGGAAGGTTTCGGCAATGCCATCCTCGCCATCGCGGTCAATCAAAGCAGCCTTGACCAAGTCGCCGATGGCTCGAGATTCACTGGCAAGCATCGTCGTTTGATTGATGATGCCAATCTTGCGCAAATCGCGGTCAAAATCGAAATCAGCACTGGCCGCCTTGGGGTGAAGAATGGCTCGCAACTCCTCTGCGTTCATTCCGCCGCGCAGAAACTCGGCCAATGAATTGGCTTCGCCGAGATCATGAACCACCAAAAACCGGCCGCCCTCGTGATTGACCAACGAGCAAGTGGCCCGGGTTTCGTCGTGACCGACGGTGCCGTGGATGACGGTGGTGAAGCCCTCCTTTAGGTAGCGCAATGTGCGCTTATGCGGCTTAATCACCCACGGACAGGTGGTATCAACGATCGATACGCCGCGCTCTTTCAAATATTCCACGTCCTCAACCTCGGCCGAAAACGCCGGAATAATGACGACATCCACCTCGCTCAGCTGCTGGTAAGCACCCTCAACCGCATTCGGTCCCTTCAGAAAGCCGATGCCCCTCTCGCGCATGTCGGCGTTGACCCGCGGGTTGTGAATCAACGAACTGAGCAGCCACATTTTGCGCCCTGGGAACTGCCGGCGGGCACTTTCGACCATCGCCAGTGCCCGATCGACGCCCCAACAAAATCCAAAGCTGCGCGGCATCAACATGGTCAAACGCCCGACCTGCAAGTGGCCGCTTTGACGCAACCCTTCCACCATCTCGTCACGGTAGGTGTGGCGGACGTCGGGGTTATCGAGGCTGGATGGGTTGGTGGCTTCGCTCATGGTTGGGTTTGGCCTCTGAGGGCGCCGACCAAGTAGGTCGAACCGGTAATTAATAGGACATCGCAGGCGTCGGGGAAAGCGACTTCTGCCATTGCTTTTGCTGGCAGCCCCGCCGCAACCAAAGCCGACGCCACCGATTCGGGATCCGCCGACCGCGGGTGGTCACCAGCGGGCATGACAAACCATTGCTCGGTGGAATCCTTTCTGGCAACCGCGGCAGCCAATTCCTGGGCCAGTTCGGCGGCATTTTTGTCGTCGCGCAACGCCAAGACCAAGCCTCGTTGTTGACCCGGGAAGGCTTGACGAAAAGCATGAATGACTGCTTCTAAAGAGTTGGCGCTGTGGGCGACATCAAAAACGGCAATCCGCCCATCAGCAAGCCGCCGCTGCTCCCAACGCCCAGGCATGCTGAGTTCTTCTGCGGGCATGGCCAGCAAAGCCGAAGACGCCCCGGGCCAGCGATCCGTATTCGCATCAAGCACCGAATGCGCCAAATCGAAATTGCGCAGCATGTGCGGCTGTGGATGACCAATCTCGACCCGGCCTGTGGGAGTCGGCCCCATCAGCCGAACGCCGTGCTCCTCAGCCTCGCGCTTCAACACCGCCCGCGCCGACGCCGGCATGCGCGCTCCTGTCCAGGCCTGACTGTGAGTTTTCAAAATCCCGGCTTT
>CAZMDZ010000130.1:0-9763 GCA_964565175.1 uncultured Planctomycetales bacterium | reverse complement strand
GCACCCGGCAGGTAAAGCTGCTTAAATAAAGTGTCCACTGAATGGGGTAAGCTCACCCCTGCCATATTCAAAGTCCCTCCGCTAACCACCACAACCACAACCACAACCCCTTACGAGAATGCGCAAAACCTTTGCTCCCCTGATACTCCTGGGCTCGATCTGTGCACAGCCGCTGCTGGCACAAAACGGGTCTACATCCCCAGTCCCACAGAATCTCTTCACTGCAGTGCCAGCCGGGCAATCCGTCGGCCTGTATGACGACGAAGCCGCGGTTCAACAGCGCAATGTTTTTGTTGATTTGGCGCTGCTCGGAAACAATGACACCCAACCCCTAATCGAAGGCGCAGTCGTCAAATTCAACCTGTTTGACGGCGAAGAATTCACCGGTAAGTTCACCGGTTACACGCCCATCCACGAAGAAGGCTACATCGCCAACTTCGACCTCGACGGCTACGAGCACGGCCACGCTTGGTTCTCAGTCGTCAACGACGCGGTCGTCGCCACCATTCACGCCGACGACATGGTTTACAAGTTGAACTACGTTGGCGATGGGCAATCCACCGTTTCGGAAATCGATGGCGCGCTGCAGCCGCCATGCGGAAGTCACGGCGCCGGTTTGGAAATTGGCTCTGGTGAAAAAGACCACGACCACGGCAACAACAACCGTTTCGTCGATCACGAAATCGACGTCATGGTCGTTTACACCGACAACGCTCGTTTCAACAACGGCGGCACCGACGGCATCAACGCGCTGATCAACCTCGCCGTGCACGAAACCAACATGGCTTACAGCCGTTCCGACGTCTGGCAGCGCCTGATGCTGGTCCACACCGAGGAAATCAACTGGTTTGAAGACGGCGATGACTTCGGCTATCTCTCCGACCTTCAAGGAACTACCGATGGCGTTGCCGACGACGTGCACAACTTGCGCGACACTTACGGCGCCGACATGGTTTCGCTGATTTACGACACCGGTTCTTACTGCGGTGTGGCGTACATCATGACCACACTCAGTTCGAGCTTCGAGTCCGACGCCTTCAGTGTGGTGCGCGATTCCTGCGCCACCGGCTACTACTCGTTTGCTCACGAGCTGGGTCACAACATGGGCAGTGCTCACGACCGCGCCAACGCTGGCAGCGCTCTGACCACTTACTCCTACGGCTGGCGCACCAGCGATAACGCTTACCGTTCGGTGATGGCGTACGCGCCGGGCACCCGCATCCCGACCTTCTCGAACCCTACCAAAGACGCTCCCAACGGCCTCGCCCTGGGCACTTCGGTCGATAACAACGCCGCATCGCTGAACTACTCGGCGACCACGGTTTCGGCATGGCGTTCGTCGGTCGATTACGGCCACCGCGTGCAGACGCTGATGGCGTCGAACAACGGTCAAGCCGGCAACATGTTCGACATCGAGCCGAAGACCGACATCCAAATCTGGGCTTTGAAGATCAACACCAGCGCCACCGGCTCCGAGACTTTCAACGTCTGGGTGCGCGAAGGCAGCTTCGTTGGAAACGAAAACAGCTCGGCCGGTTGGGAATTGTGGGGTTCGGATACCGTCACCGGTAACGGTACCGACAACACCACTTACATCTACCCGGGCACGCGCCAGTTCAGCGCCGATACCACTTACGGTGTTTACATCGACTTGGTTCCGAGCGGTTCCGGTGCCCTACTGCGTTACACCAACGGTGCGCCGCAGACTTGGGAGAACAACTACCTAAAGATCACCTCCGGCGTCGGCAAAGCTACCGGTTGGGGTGGAGCCGTGTACGCCGACCGCCAGTGGAACGGCGCGATTTACTACGACGGCGCTTTCGGTCAGGTGCAGATGGAAACCATGTTTGCTTCGAACAACGGCCTTGCCGGAAACATGTTCGACGTCGATGTGCACAACGACATCGTCGTGAACAGTTTCGATGTCAACATTGATTCTTCCGCCGCACCGGGCACCGCGCACGTCGATGTTTGGATGAAGACCGGCTCTCACGTTGGCCACGAGGACAACGTAACTTCCTGGACCTACGTCGGCACCGATTTGGCTGAAGTGGCCGCCGGTATCGATGGTCGCACGCGCATCGCGGTTGGCGACATTCACTTGTCGGGAGGCTCCAGCTACGCCTTCTACTTCAACCTCGCCAGCTACGCCGACGGCCACATCATGCGCTACACCAATTCGACTGGTACCGAGTACTACGAGAATTCGGATCTGCGCATCCACACTGGCAAAGGCATGGGCACCAACACCTTCAACCAGACCGGTATTTCCAATCGCACCTGGAATGGCCGCATCAACTACTCGGGCGACCACAGCGGTCCGCACTTGTGGCTGGCGGATTTGGCTGGCGGTCAAACCAACCATGTGCGCATGGCGGGCTGCACCCCGGGCGCTGCTCAATATGCAGCGTGGTCGGTTGCCGGTGGTGGACCGCAGGGTTCGCCGTGGGGGACGATTTACCTCAGCAATCCTTACTTCACCTTGCCTCCGGTCAACGCGGACTCAAACGGCAACTGCACCATTTCCACCTACTCGCCGCCATCCGCCACTGGCTTGCAGGTCTGGGTGCAATCGCTGGACGTCGGCACCTTGGAACTGACCAACGGTGCGACCTTATTGATTCAATAGGAACCGGATTGGATCATGGGTTGAGCAGGGTCCCTCTGACGGGGGATCCTGCTTCTTTTGATTGTCACAGGCCCCGAATTAGCACTGTCTAATGCACTGGGTTAGTCGATAGAATGAAAACAACTCCGCACCGATTGCCGACGACCAAAAAATGAATTTCTTCGCCCTCCTGCTGCTGCGTTTGATGTTTGGCCTTGGATTAGCTTGGCACGGGTTTCAGTCCTTGTTTTTGGCCGAGGGCGGAATCGAAGGACTCACCAAGTTGATCGAAGCCAACGAATGGCCCATGCCAACCGCGATGGCGTACACCGCTAAACTCGCGGAGCTATTGTGCGGATTGATGGTGGCTTTGGGCTTGTTCACCCGCTGGGCGGCATTTGTTTGCGCCTTCACCATGGGCGTGGCGATTTTCATGACCGCCAAACCGCTGGAATTTGGCACCTGGGAGCTGCCCGCGCTCTACTTCATCGCCTTCCTCGCTCTGATCTTCGCCGGAGCGGGCTGCATGTCCATCGATCACCTGCGATCCCGTCGCAACATCGAGGGCGACGAACCCGATCCGCTCGACTTGCCGGAATCGCTAGAGGACTTGGAAACCGAAGAAGACCTCATTGTCGACTCCCTCGATCGCCACGCTCCGGCTGCAGCGCGCCCCACGCCAGCCGCCAACCCGGCGACTCGCTCGGTTCCACCCGTACCGCCCGCTACTCCGGCCGCGGGAAGCACAAAACCGGAACGTGGGCAAAGTGCAGGATAGATTCGGCCACGGAACCCAGCACTAGCCGTCGGAATCCAGACCGGCCATGGGTGGACAACATGATCAAATCGACCTCATGCTCCGCCGCGTAGTTGGCCACCGATTCGGCGATATTGCTGCCAGCGATGACCTCGCAAGCGACGTCGAGTTCGCCGCTCAACAACTCTCTTTGCTTGTCTAGCGCGCCTTTTGCATCCTTCATCATCCCGTGCACGTCGGGGTCAGAAACGGGTGGAGCCAGCGGCGCCCCGCAGCGATATTCTGAGCCTATGGAAGCAAAAGCAGTTGCGTTGGATCCTGCCGCCGTTCGGGAATTTGTCGACCGCGTTTGGGACGAACAAATCACCCAGGAATTGGCCGATTACATCGCCATTCCGTGCCTTTCGCCTTTGTTCGATCCGGAATGGGCGGCCAACGGTCACATGCAAAAGGCGGTGGATCACATCGCCGGTTGGTGCAAGCAGCGGGACATCGAAGGCCTGCAGCTGGAAGTGATTCAGATCGAGGGTCGCACGCCAGTGATTTTCATGGAGATCCCCGGCGAATCCAGCGACACCGTGCTGATGTACGGCCACCTCGACAAGCAGCCCGAAATGGTGGGTTGGCGCGAGGATCTTGGCCCGTGGAAACCGGTGATTGAAGACGACAAGCTCTACGGTCGCGGCGGCGCCGATGATGGATATGCGGCATATGCTTCCCTGGCCGCGATTGAAGCCGTGCAAAAACACGGCGGCCGCCATCAGCGCATCGTGGTATTGATCGAAGCGTGTGAGGAAAGTGGGTCGGCGGATCTGCCGGCTTACATCGAGCATTTGTCCGACCCAACCAACAACCGAATCGGCGACGTCAGCTTGGTGGTTTGCTTGGATTCCGGTGCGGGTGACTACGAACGCATGTGGTGTACCACAAGTTTGCGCGGCATGATCGCTGGCGATTTGAAGGTGCAAGTCACCACTCAAGGTGTGCACTCGGGCGGGGCTTCCGGTGTGGTTCCTTCTTCCATGCGCGTGATTCGGCAGCTGCTCAACCGCGTCGAAGAGGCTGAAACCGGTCACCTCATCCCGGATTGTCTCCACGCCGATATTCCGCAGCAGCGGAAGGACCAAGCCCAGGATTGCGCCGACATTCTTGGCGACGGCGTCTACACCGAATTCCCCTTCGCCGACGGCGTGCAGCCGATGCATACCGATCGCGCACAACTGGTTCTCAACCGCACTTGGGTGCCGACTTTGTCGTACACCGGAATCGCTGGCCTGCCTGCGTTGGAAAAAGCTGGCAACGTGCTGCGTCCGTTTACGGCGATGAAATTGAGCTTCCGTTTGGCGCCAACTGCCGACGCTGCTACCTGCAACGAAATGGTCAAGAACGTGCTCGAGTCCGATCCACCAAGCGGCGCGCAAGTCACCTTTAAGGCAGACAAGTACGCCAATGGCTGGAACGCCGCGCCTCTCGCCGATTGGTTGAGCGAGGTACTAGAGCAATCTTCCCGCGACCACTTCGGCAACCCAACCGCATTCATGGGCGAAGGTGGCTCGATTCCATTCATGGGCATGCTCGGCGAGAAATTCCCTGAGGCACAGTTTTTGGTTACTGGCGTGCTCGGACCAGCTTCTAATGCTCACGGCCCGAATGAATTCATTCACCTGCCCACCGCGAAAAAGCTGACGGCTTGCGTCGCCCACGTGTTGGTCGCGCACGCGCAGCGCTGATCTCCTCCATGAACCGCCTCCTCCAAACCACCCTCCTGGTTGCTCTAACCGGGATGGCTACGCTTGCTGTTGCCAACCCTTCTTTTGGGTTCCAGCAGGCGGAAGCCAAAGATCCACGGCCAATTGCCAAGAAGATTGAGGAGGCTGGCCAGCATGCCCAAGGAGAATGGTTTGTGCAGCTGGGGAAAATTGGAACCGATGAAGCTTTTTTGTTGCTGAAAAAAAGCTGCGACAGCATTCAACAGCAGTCGAGGTTGCACCGCTCCGCGTTTCAGGGTTTCCTTCACTTTCGCGGCAATGAGAAGTTGGAAAAGCGGTCGCTGCGCTATTTGGAAAAGCAAGCCTTTGGCGGGGTCAAGCGACCGTCTCGCGCGGCGGTGATTGTGCTGTCGATGTGGGGACCAACTGCGCATGGAATTTTGGAAGAGGTCGTGCGCAAAGGCGACGAGCCGTCTCATCGCTCGATTGCGATTGGGCCACTGCTGCCGGGGTTTTGCAAATCCAAAGAATCGAAGCGGCTGGAGTTGCTGCTGAGCTACTACCGTGTTCCAACCTCTGGCAATATTGAGCTGTTCGCCAACAGCTTGCTGCAAGTTCCGCGCAAGAAGTTATTGCCACGCTTGGAAGGGTGGTTGAGTGACAAAGTGCCGTCGGCTTTGTTGGAGGGAGCAATTCAAGCGATCATCAATATGGACGGCGACGACGTCGACCAGCTGCTTCACAGCATGTTGGACAGTAAGAGCTCGGTGGTTGTCTTTCATGGCTTGCAGGAGTTGCGGCGGCGCAACGCGCAGGGGTATTTGAAGGAGCTCAACGAGGTCCTGCGCGACCAAGAGGATCCTATGCTGCGCTATTTGGCAATGACCGAAAAGGGGCGGCTGTTGTTTGTCGAGGCCAAGTGGGAGAGTTACATCGAGCAGCTTTTGCAGTCTTATGACCCGGTCGAGCGTCAGGCGGCGGCGACGGCAGTCAGCCATTTGGTTGCGAGTGAGGCCTGGCCGAAACTGCAGAAGTTAATGGTGGATGAATCACGGTCGGTGCGCATTCAATCGTTGGTCACTATTGGCGGTATGCGCATCCGCGAATCGGTGCCAACATTGATTGATCGCATGATCGCCGAAGAAGAGGGTGGCGAATTGGTTCTGCGCAATCGCATCGTCGAGGTGTTGACTGGTATGACTGGCCAGTCCTTCGAAACCGCTAGCAGTACCTGGCGCAAATGGTGGGAAAATGAAGGCGAAAGCTTCGTCTTTCCTACTCAGGAAGAGCTGCTGAAAAAAGCCCGCGAACGAGAGGCGCGACTCAACGAAAATACAACGGTTGGATCGTTCTACGGGCTTCCGGTTGTGAGCAAACGCGCGATCTTTATTGTCGACCAAAGTGGGTCGATGAACGCAGCCGCCAAAACCAGTCGCTACACCGGCGAAAAGACGTCGACGCGATTGGGAGTGGCTCAAGCGCAGCTGAAATTGGCGTTGGAAAATTACGCCGACGGCGGTTTATTCAACGTCGTATTTTTCGACGGCGTGGTTTCTCCGTGGGAGAAGAAGTTGGTCAAAATGACCAAGGACAATCGTGAAGATGCGATGAAGTGGGCAGAGCGAAAACGTCCACGTGGCGCCACAGCAATCTATGACTCGCTCGAATTTGCTTTTGCCCAAGAAGGGCTCGACACGATTTACTTACTCACTGACGGCCAGCCGTCGGCGGGGAAGATTAATAACAGTAAGCGCATTCGTGAGTTGGTGCGGCAGTGGAATGCGGTGAAGCACATCACCATTCACTGCGTGGCGATCGGCGGAGACAATAACTTGTTGCGCGGTTTGGCCGAAGATACTGGCGGCATGATGACGGTGGTTGAATAGCGCAACGCCGTGGCTGATGGTGGCTTGCCAGTTGTCGCGGGTTTACGGCACCACCTTCAGCGGCAGGGCACCGGAGCTGAAATCCGGAAGTAGCCCCAATGGGTGAGCAACAGCTGCCAGGTAAAGGGTTCGCCCAATCAAGCTAATGGGGAGTGGGGCGACGATCGCAGAGCTGGTTGCGTGGCCATTTGCGTCGAGTTGGCCTTGGAAATTGGAGGCGGTGGTTCCGTAGTAGTTGCCTTGCACGGATGCCGTCAGGATCGGGTCCATGGAGAGCGGAATGTTGATGCCAAAGTGGACCGGGCCGACCCCGGTTGCGGAAATAAGAGTGCGGTATTGATAGCCCGCTGCGGTTTGCGGGAAGTCATAGCTAAAACTTAAGCTTGCCCCATTGGAGGCAGAGATTTCGGCGCCGCTTGCCTCCAAATAGGGAAGGAATTCCAGGCGGTCTACCAAACCTGTTCCACCCGGGAAACCTGTGGTATAGAAAAAGGTGCCGCATAGGAGCTCGGCCGAGCCATTGCCGTTGGTGTCGGTCAATGCGGCAAGTTGATTGCCGTAGTGCAACGACTGGGACTGGCCAGGTTCGATGTGCAAAAGGTGACCATCCGCAGCGGAAAAGAGGAAAACTGCTCCAGGGTCGCGCAAACCGTTGTGGTTGTAGTTTTGCGAAGTCACGGCAATTTCGCCGATGCCATCCCCGTTGAGGTCGCCCGCATAAATGATGCAAAAGCCGAAGTACTCGCCAGGCTGAGAACCGGTCCATTGAAGGAGTTGGCTGCCGTCGGCTCCAGAGTAGGCATAGGCGGCACCGGCGTCTTTGGTGGCATTCACGGGCGTGCGCGGGGCACCGATCAGCAAGTCAGGGATTTGGTCTTGATTGAGGTCGGGGCATGGAGCAAGAGTGAAACCAAATTGGTTGATTCCTGTTCCAGTCATTTGGTGGAGGACCGATGCGTCGAAGCCGGAATAAACGCCGACGGTGTGATTTTGCACGCCCATCACCTTGGGCCTGGAGGCAATGGCAAAATCAGGATAGCCATCGAGGTTGACGTCGCCCACAGTGCAAACTTCTCGGCCAAAGTTGTCGCCGAGTTTGGGTGCGTCGATGTGATGAAGCAAACTTCCATCCGCGCCGGAGAAAACGCGGACATAACCGGGCACGGTGCTTAGATCGCCGATCGCTCCAACGATGATGTCATCAATGCCGTCGCCATTGACGTCTCCGGCGCAATCGACATCTTTGCCAAAATTGGCCTTCGAGAAATGGCCGTCCCACGAATGGATCACACTTCCATCGAAGCCGGATTTGGCATAAACGCGACCGGCGCTGCCAAGAGTGCCGACATCTAAACGCGGGGATCCAACTACGAAGTCATCCAAGCCATCGGCGTTGATGTCGCCCAAGGAGGCTAAGGACTCGCCGTAAAAACTGCCGCTAGTTTCGCCTGTCCAGCGATCAAGCCTTTGGTATTCCCCGCCGCTAAAGGATTGCGGGGCGCATACAAGCAATAAATGGAGTGGGAGTAGCGCGAACATCTTGCTGTTGGATTCCATAGCAAGGTTACCCCCAAAGCCCTTCGCCCGCGGTAGGGCCTGGGGGGAACTTTTAGAATTTCAGCCAGTTTTTGCGGGACGCTAATCGCCGCTGATTGCAGGGATTTGAGCGGCTTGAATCTGGCTGTTGATGGACGGCAAGCTTTGTTCGAGCAGTTTCTCTAAGTCCTGAAGGCATCCGTCGATGGAACCACTGATCTGGGTGTAAACCGCAATCGCCTGAGCGGTGGGGCGGAAGTCGCCTTGGGCAACGGTGGAGGCCACCGCCGCGAGTTTGTTGTTGAGCCGGATCGGGAAGTTGAGCGGATCCTGATTGCTTTGGTTTTTAGTTTGGTAGAGCTTTTGCTCGATCTCGGTCAGCTGCTTGCTCAACTCGGCGATGGAATCTTCAAGCTCGCTGTAGTCCTCGCCGTCCATCTCCTCCATTCGCTTCTTCCAACCACCGAGCTGCTTTTTGATTTTGCGAATCTTGATCACAGCATCATGGGTCTCACTCAACTTGTCCCGCGATTGAATCAAGAAATCAAACTGCGCGCGCAAGTCGTCGTCGGAAGAGCTGGCTCGCGGGTCGCGGAGGAGGACGAAGGGGACGATGCGACTTTCTTCCCCGACGTTGAGGCGCAACTGGTATTCAGCTGGTGCGACGCGCGGTCCGCGAACGCTTCCAGCCCACATGATTAAGCCATCGAACTTTTCGGCGTCGGGGTAGCGCAGGTTCCAAACGAATTGATTCATGCCGACTTCGGCATCGGGAGCATCTTTGGCTTTGTCGTCGTCTTTTTCACCTTGCAGTTCAGGGTTTTCGGAATTGGCGTCTTTTTCTTCGTCGTCCTTATCCTTTTTCGGCTGCTCCTCTTCGGACTTATCGGGGAAGCTGCGAATCAAAGTTCCGTCGGCCTCCAATACATCAATGCTGACATCCTCCTTGGCCGCCGCCTCGCTCAAGTAATAGCGGAAGACCACGCCATTGTGCGGATTCTGGCCGCGCGTTTTTGAATCCTCCTGACGTCGCCCCGGCAAACGGAAAGTCGGTCGCGGCTGGAAAGGGTGAAAGTGGCTGTCTCCGACTTCCTCATTCAACGCATGCAACGGCGTGACGTCATCCAGAATCCAAAACGATCGACCTTGGGTTGCCAGGGCAAAGTCGCCGTTCTTCCAAGCCAAATCGGTGATCGGCACCTGCGGCAAATTGAGCTGCAACGACTGCCAGTTAGCACCATCATCAAAGGAAACATGCATCCCGGTT
>CAZMDZ010000129.1:0-9798 GCA_964565175.1 uncultured Planctomycetales bacterium | reverse complement strand
ACCGATGAAAAGGGCATGGCCCGCTTTCCGGTAGAAGCTCGGGTGTTCGTCAACAGCTTGAATGCAATGGCAACCCCAACATCGGCGCCGGCTTCGGTGCAGATTGCTCAGATCATGCAACCCGGTGACAAAGACCCGATCGAATTGCGCGTCAAGCGGCCGGCGGTCTTTAAGGGGCGCGTCATTGATGAAGATGGGCATGCCGTGCCTGGTGCGTCGATCAAAATCTGGGCGCAAAAGCGTTGGGCGGTGGAAAGTCTGGGCGGCAAAGAGCCAACCGTGACTGGGACTGCTGATGCAAACGGGAACTTTGGTGTTTCGGGCATGCCTGGCGGCCCCTTCCTGTTGTCGGCCAACGCCGACGGCATGTTCGCGGTGCAGCGAGCCACTGGCTACAACGGCAGCGGCGAGACCCTGGAGAACATCGAAATCATCATGGCTCGTTCGGCGATGGTCCGCGGCGAGGTATTGGATGAAAACAACAAAGGGGTCGGCGCAGCAACGATTGAGGTCGGCCAAGCCAAGCGTCGTGTTCAACACACCAAAACCGAGGATCCGCGATTGGTTTACATTCCGCCTCGTCAATGGATCCTGCGCACCGAAGCCGACGGCGGTTTTGTCATTCCAGCGATGCCTGCCGGGCACACCTGGAACGCGCGCATTCGCCACGACGATTTCCTCGAAACCTTCACCAAGTTGGAAGCCGACTTGGGTGTCGCCCGCTTTTACTTGGACCGTGGATTGGAATTACATCTGCTGGTAACCAATACAGATGGAAACCCTTTGGCAAGTGGTGAAGCGGTGTTGTTGACCAATAAGCCTAGATGGCAAAGTGTCAAAGGCGGTACTGCTGCGATCCTTGGCTTGGTCGAAGATCCCGATGCAATTTTGATGGTCCATGCAAACGGCAAGGCGATCAAAACCATTTGGCCGGTGCAATTAAACACCGCTGATCAACCGTTGGAAATCATGTTGGAACCGGCCAATCCAATCGTCGGCAAGGTGATCGACGGCGCTGGCAATCCGATTCCCAATGTCCGCATCCAAGTCAAAGGCTTGGATTTGTTCGAGCCAGATTTGATGGTGGCTTACCCTGGCCAATTGCCCGAACAAGTATTTGAGTTCAACCAGCGTGTCAGTGACGAAAAGGGTGACTTTCGCATCCCTGGGCTTTACCCCGGTCGCTTTGAGTTAGTTGCTATCGCTCAAGATGGGCGCGAACTAAAACAGACCGTTCAAGGCGGGACCTTAGATCTGACCTTGGTGTTTGAATAACGCTGTCTAAAACAGCAGGTCATCGGACGGCAGCGGGGCAATGCATGCGGCGTCGTCAATGGCGACCTTGTTCACGCGCGGGTCAACACGGAAGCGTTGCAATTGAGCACCCAAGGTCTGGCTGGGCTCGGGCACGCGTTGAGTTTCACCATTGAGCCACGGCTGCAGTTGGCCAGCTTCAAGGATCCACGGCATGCGATGGTGAATTTCACGCGCTTCGCCGACGGAATCCAAGGTCAAGATGGTGAAGCGGGGGCCGTCGGCGAGGTCTTGCCAGAGGCCAGCCATGGCGAATGTTGGCGCTTGAGGAAGGTGCAGCAACCAAGGCAGTTTTTTGCCGTCACATTTTTGCCATTCGAAAAAACTGCTTGCTGGAACTAGGCAGCGGCGTTCGGCAAAGGACTTGGAGAAGGTGCGTTTTTCAGCGGCGGTTTCTGCCCGAGCGTTGATCAACGGCTTGCCTTTGTCCCCCTCCTTCAACCAAGGTGGGCGGAAGCCCCATGACGTGCTGGTGGCTTCCAAATGTTGGCCTTCGGCGCGGATCATCAACGCGGATTGAGTGGGGGCGATGTTGTAGCGCGGATTCCATTCTGGCTCATGCAAGAGCTTGAATTGATGAGCCAAATCATTGGCCGAAGTTTCTAGCGAGAATCGCCCACACATGCTTTGATCATAACCGGCACAAAATGGATCAGTGATGCCAGTAACCAAACGGCGGAGCTGAGCCAATGCAGGTAGAGCCAGGATAAGCGCCAAGTCTCCTCGACAGCGGTTTGCAGTAGGTAGCCGGAGAAGATCATCGGGAATAGGGTGACCACCATCAGCAGGCCACTGTTTCGTCGGCGTTTGCGGCCAGTATGGAGGCGTTCCCAGACGTGATCCTTCCAAACCAGCCCACAGCCGAATATCAGCAGCGGGGCGAACCATAAATGCAGGTTGCGCATGTGGTCCTGCCACGGGTGGCTGAGGATGGAAAACTCGTCTACTGGCTCGAGTAGATAAAGCATCCATGCATAGGCCACGCCGCTGCCGGTGACGGCCACGTTCGAAACGTGGATGAGCAGCTTATCGGATCGGGTGAGCGCCATCTTTGGCTGGCTTTTGGGCAGGCTTGACCACTGGCTTGGAAGGTGCCGGTGCAGGATAAAAAATTTGATGCCAAGCCAACACTCGGCGAACAGCTGTGACTGTCGCGCGGGCACTTAGAGTTGCTCCGGTCAAGGTCGGGATATTTTGCTTGACTTGAAGTTTCTTGTCGAGCTTCTGACCTTTGAACTTTGCAAACCACTTCGCTTTGGGTTTGTATTCCGGCGGTTCGTCAAAGCGCAAAACTTCGACTCGCGCGACGGTTTGATCGGGCGCAACGACCACAAAAAGCGTTTGTGCTTTGGTGCGGATTTTGTGGCTATCGAAATAACCGGTGCCGATTAGTTTGCCCTCTTGGGTTGCGCGGTAAGCGCGCACAGTTTTGGTCGTTACTTTGGTGCCGACCAATTTGCCTGCGCGCGCTTTCTGCTTCTTGTCGGGGTAGTGCACCACCCGCTCAATTTTGCACTTAGGAAAGGCAAGAGCCAAGGCTTCCTTCGGCGTGACCGGCGCGGCTGACGACGGCTTGATGACCTCCGACGGAGTCGTGCTGGGCGGGGTCGCTTGGAAGGCGGCCAAGAGCAGGGTGGCGATCAACATGGCCCTAGAAGATATAGCCGACGGCTAGTTCGAGGATGTCGTCTTCGCTAGAACCTTGCTCTTGACGGCTCAAGCCGCCCTTGAAGACTAACTGCGGAATCGGCTGCCAGGAAATACCGGCCATGATCCGCGTGACTTCGCTATCGGCGGCGGAATCTTCTTGCAGGTCGAAGGCCGAGTAGTGCAAGTAGGGGACGAGTGAATCGTCTTTGCCGTTGTCAGCGAACAAGTCGTAGCCTGCCTGCACGTACCAGCCGGACAAATCGTCACTGGCGCTGGCGGTGGGCAGCAAATCGGCGTCGTCGACGGAGGCGGTGGCGAACAGCGCCTGGGCTTGCCAGGGACCCTGCTGGTATTCGGCATGGAATTCGAGGATGGTGGTCGAGAAGTCTGATGCAGCAGCGTCGGACTGGGCGGAATCACCGATGTACAAACCGCCACCAACAGTCAACTCATCCACCGGCGACCAATTGACGCGGCCTACGTAAGCCAAATCTTCGGCCGAAGCTTTCGAACCCTTTTGGCGACCACCGCGCATGCCGCTGGCGGCCAGATCAAAGTCAGAGTTCATGCCATTGACCACGGCGAAGTCGTATTGAAGGTCCGCAACCTCACCGTAAACCGCGACGCCGTTCTCGTGCCAAGTCGACGGCAGGATGTAGCGCTCGACCAGTGGACGGTTGGGGGTCAAGAAGGTCGTCGGCTCGTGCATTTGGTTGGTAATGCCCATTGGCATCAACATGTGGCCGACACGAAAGTTCAATTCCTCGGAGTTGAGGTAGTCGATGTAAGCAAACTCAACCGCAGTTTCGTCGACGTGCTCCCACTCGATTTCGGAGTTAAAGACCCACTTGTCGTCGAAACGGTAACCGAAGTAGACGATGGCGCGGTAAAAGTCGACGGTGTCGCCAGAATCACCGAAGCGCTCGGTGAAAAGCATTTCGCCGTAACCGCCGACCGAAACGCCGCTGTCGTTTTGGTAGATCTTGGACGCGGCTGGCCCGAGTCCTGAGTGAATTAATTCTGGATCCGCTTGCGCTTGAGTGGATCCACCCAGCTGCATCGCTTCTAGTTCTTGATCCAGGATCTCCATCCGCCGTTCCAGCTCTTGCAAGCGAGCTTGGCGATCGGCGTCTTGTTGAGCCACGGCGGCCGTCGGCAGCAGAACTGCAGCGGCGAAACCGAGGATGATGTTGCGAGTGTTCATTTTTGGGTGACGGGAATTCGCTGCAGACGCTGTTCCAATAAGGAAGTCATGCGCATCTGCAATCCATTTGGGGTGGCTTCCAGAATCAAAACCTCGATCGAGGGATTCTGTTTCGCCCAGGTCATGGCGGCATCGGGCCCCATGACAAAAAGTGCGGTGCTCAAGCAGTCCGCGGCAAACGCCGACGGCGCCCAGACCGTGATCGAACCAAAGTCGGGAGCGGGTTGCCCGTCGCGTGGGTCAAGCAGGTGGCCGATGCGCAGGCCATCGACCTGCAGACCGCGCTCACTATTTCCGCTGGTGGCAACGGACCCGCGGTCAATCAAAAAACGAGCGACGGCTTGATCGCGGAAGTGGGGGTGGCTGACTTCGATTTGGGCCGAGCTGCCATCCAACACCGCGATTTGGCCGCCAAGGTTGAGGACTGCTTGCTCGACTTCGGTATTTCGCAGAGCAATCATCGCGGCATCCAAAGCGGCACCTTTGCCGAAGCCGCCTTCTTCCCAAAGTTCGCGGTTGGCTACCGCTGCCGCACACTCTGCCGAAGTGGGGATGCGTCCACGGCCACGTAAATCCCATGCCTGGATCAGGGCGCCAGCGCGAGGTTCGAAGGCGCCATTGGTTTGTGCCGACCAATATTGGGCTCGTTCCAGCTCCGCAGCGAGGATGCCGCTGGCGACGCCATTTTCGTCGATGATGCTGGGGGAACGCGGGGAGCTGGGAGAGCGAGACGAGAAGCCACGATTGACGGCGCTTAACTCACTGTGGTCAATCCAGGTGCTCAGGCGTTGCTCCGCTGTTTCCACCGCGCGTACAGCCAATTCCGACGCCTGCAGAGCTTGGAGGCGGGTTTCAGCGGTAATCCGTACCTCCAAGCTGGTTCCCATGACCGCAATCTCCCGCTGAATCGAGGTCGATTCGACGGTCGGCCCGGCGCAGGCTGCGGCAAGCAGAAGCAGTCCGGCTCCTAGCCCTGGCGGTGTGGGGTGGCTCATTGCGCTTTGTTAATGAGACTCAGTCTCATTTATGTGGGGTTATATTAAGTCCGCCCAAATCCACCGCAAGGCTTTTTTTGAAAACTTGCAGACGGCACAATGAGCCGATGATTCAAGACTGGCTGGAAGCAAGACGCGAGGGCCGCGAGCAGAGCCCAGAAGACATCCGCGCCTTCGTCACCGCGGTGGTGGAGGAATCCATTACTCGTGCCCAAGCCGCCTCATGGCTGGCGTTTGTCTATTGCAAGGGAATGACCGCCGACGAAACGGTGGCCTTCACTCAGGCCATGACCGAGTCGGGCGACACCATGCAGTGGCCGGGTTTGGAAGGGCCGTTCATCGACAAACACAGCACCGGTGGCGTCGGCGACAAGGTTTCGCTGATCTTGGCGCCGCTATGGGCGGCTTTGGGTTTCAAGGTGCCGATGCTTTCGGGGCGTGGACTTGGAATTACCGGCGGTACCTTGGACAAGTTGGAATCGATCCCAGGCTTTCAGACTGATTTGCCATTGGATCAACTGCGCGGAATACTCGAAAGCGTCGGCTGTTTTATGAACGGGCAAACCGCCGAGATTGCTCCAGCCGACCGCATTCTTTACTCGTTGCGCGATGAAGTCGGCACAGTGCCGTCGGTGCCTTTGATTACGGCGTCGATTTTGTCGAAGAAGCTGGTTGAGGGGTTGGATAAATTGGTGCTGGATGTGAAGTGCGGCAGTGGAGCGTTTATGCAATCGCAAGAGCGAGCCGAAGAGCTGGCCGCTTCGTTAAACGCGGTTGGCACTGGCGCTGGGCTGGAAATTCAAACGCACATCACCGACATGTCGCAGCCGCTGGGTTGCAAGGTTGGCAATGCTTTGGAAGTCGAGGAGTCTGTGGACTGTTTGCAGGGCGGTGGTCCGCAAGACTTGGTCGATTTGGTGGTGCAGCTTTCCGGTTGCGGGGACCGCGCCCGCCAAGCGCTAAGCGACGGCAGTGCTTACGCCAAATGGCGTCAACTGCTGCAAGCTCATGGCGGGGAAGCGGATGCCCCGTTGCATGGAGGCGGTTGCAAAACCTTTGTGGTGGAGGCCCAACATGCCGGAGTGGTGACTCGCTGCGATGCCGGCGACGTCGGCCGTTGCGCGCATAAATTGGGCGCTGGGCGGGAGAAATCGGGGGAGCCGGTGCACTTTGGGGTGGGGCTGGACTTGCATGCCAAGCGCGGTGACCGGGTAGAGGTCGGGCAGCCATTGGTGACCCTCTATCATGCGGACACCAATCTAGATTTGGCCAAAGGCTATATTTCCAGCGCATTTACGGTTGAATAAGCGGCGAAATCCCGGTCGAAAAAGGCGGGAAAAGTCGTTTATTTTGAGCTGGGGAGTCCCGTCTTATTTGGCATACTGGCTGATACCGAAATCTCATTTCGGCAGCGGAGCCCCTCCGCTACTCCCCTGATTCGATCTTTTTCCATGTCCCTCAAGAGACTCCCCCTCTTTGTAGGTGTGGTCGTTTTTACCGGTTTCGGTCTTGCGGCTTGCTTGCCTACGTCTCCATCATCCTCTCCTCAAACGACTGCTGGGAATGCGCCAGCAGCCAACCCCGGTGTCATTGCCACCGGGGCGCCTCCTGGGGGCAGTGTTTCGGGTTCTTCTATTCTGGACCGAGAGCTTCAAGCCGAAATTCAAAGTCATGGCTTGACTGGCGACGCCTCGATCGGTCGCAATTTGCCCGATATCTCCGATCCGCTGCCTCAGTTGGGCATGGAGTTGTTTTTCACCAAAGGTTTGGGCGGTGACATGGATTCGGCTTGCGCAACCTGCCATCACCCGGCGCTGGTTGGCGGTGATGGTTTATCGGTTGGCGTTGGCGTGCATGCCGTTGACCCCGACATGCTCGGTCCCGGTCGCACCCATAAGACCGGGACGCCTAACCACGACGGCGGGCCGACCATCCCACGCAATTCGCCGACGACCTTCAACATCGGCCTCTACGACAAGTCGATGTTTTGGAATGGTCGTGTCGAAAGCCTGGGAGCAACTCCCGGTGCTAACGGCGACGATGGTTTAGGCATCACTTCGCCTGACGTTCCTTATCCAACGATCGATCCACTTTGCCCCAGCAACTTGACTCAAGCGCAAGCTCGTTTCCCGGTAACCGCCATGGACGAAATGCGCGGTTTTGTTTTTGAGTTCGGCAACTTCCCCCAGCCGGTACGGGAACACTTGGCTGCCCGCCTGGGCGACTATGGCATTGGGGCAGGAGAACTTCCTTACAGCGATTGGCTAGCTCGCTTCCGCATTGCTTTTAACGATCCAACCGGCACCGCCCAAGATTTGATTGTCGAGCAAAATGTGGCCACGGCTTTGGCTGAGTACGAACGATCCCAAGTGTTCGTCGACAACCCGTGGCGTGATTACGTGCAAGGCAATCCATCGGCGATTTCCGATGACGCCAAGCGCGGTGCGTTGCTATTCCTGCGCGATCAAGCAAGCGGTGGCGCGGATTGTGCGTCTTGTCATAGTGGTGACTTTTTTACCGATGAAGAACATTACGTTTTGGCGATGCCGCAAGTCGGTCGAGGTCAGTCCGTCAACATTGGCTACACCCAAGACTTTGGTCGCTTCCTGGTCGATGGCCTGCCGCAAAACAATCATGCTTTCCGTACCCCGGCATTGTTGAATGTGGCGGTGACTGGTCCATGGAGTCATTCCGGTGCTTACACCTCGTTGGAAGCCGTGGTCAAGCACCACCTCGATCCATGGGTGGCGCTGACCAACTACGATTTCAGTCAACTCGCGCCAGACGTACAAGTCGTCGACACTTTGACGAATACCACCGCCGCCTATGCGCAACTGTTGTGGAACCGAAACAATGGCTTTACCACCATCGAAAACCTTTCGTTAACCCAACAAGAGGTCGACCAAATCCTGGCTTTCCTCGACACCCTGACCGATCCAAATACCACCAATCGCGCATTCCTCGATGCGTGGGTCCCATCCACGCCAGACCCTGACGGCCTGCGCCTGGTTGGGCACGATCAATTCGGCAACCCGTTGTAATTCGGCCGCGCAATCAAGGTGGCATCCCTCACTCTATTTACCCTGCTGGCGCCGTTGAGCGCGCAAATAGCTTTTGTTGACGACACCGTCAACGCTGGCTTGAGCATGGATCATGACCCTGGCCTCGGTCACCTAGCGGTGATGATGTCTGGCGGCGGTACCGTTGGTGATTTCAACAACGACGGCTGGCCCGACCTCTTTGTGCCTAGTGGTGGCGAAGTGCCAGACAAGTTGTTCATCAACGACGGTGACGGCACTTTCACCGACCGGGCTGCGGCATGGGGCTTGACCGACTTGAACTTCGGCGTGGGCACCGCCGTTGGCGATTTTGACAACGACGGTTGGCAGGACATTTACATGTGCTCCTTCGGTCCGGGATACGCTGAACTCGGGCACAATCGCCTCTACAAAAATAACGGCAACGGCACTTTCACCGACGTCGCCGTCGCTGCCGGAGTCAACCAGCCTTCGCCCAATAACGACTGCTACGCTTGCTGCTTTGGCGATTACGACCTGGACGGCGACTTGGATTTGTTCATCGCCTCGTACGTGTTTGGCACGCCGGGCAACACCCTGTGCCAAAACAACGGCGACGGCACCTTCACCGACGTTTCCATTGCTGCCGGACTCGGTGCCATGACCACGGTGCGTGGTTTAGCGCCATCGTTTACCGACATGACCCAAGACGGTTACCCAGACCTACTGGTCATGGGAGACTCCGGCACCAGTTGTTTTTTCGTCAACAACGGCGACGGCACTTTCTTCGATGGCCAAGCCTTGATGCCAGACATTCGCTTCCCCAATGGCATGGGTCTTGCCACCGGTGACTTCAACGACGACACCAACATCGACTTTTTCGCCAGTGACATTTACTGGGTGACGTCAGGGGTGGGCGGCAACCGGATTTTCTACAACGTTGATCGTCAAGGTTGGTTGTCGGTGCAGGATCAAACTAACGAATGCGGTTGGTCGTGGGGAGTGATTGCTGTCGATTTGGAAAACGATGGCGACTTGGACTTAGGCGCCACAAATGGCTGGTTCGCGGGTTGGGAAAACTATCCAACTCGTCTGTTCGAAAACGATGGCCACGGCGATTTTCAGGAAATTGCTGGGATCTGCGGCTTGACTCACTTCGAGCAAGGGCGGTCAATGTTGCGCTTGGATGCGGATCGTGATGGCGACGAAGATATTGTCATCACAGCTTCTAATGGTCCGCTCACCTTTTTCCGCAATGTCACCCAAAGCAGCAATCATTGGTTGCGCCTAACTCTGGATTCGTCGGTCAAGGACGGCCTCGCACCCAATGGATTCGGCACCGAAATCTACGCCGACAACGGTTTGAATACGATTTACCGGCAGTTGGATTCCAACCAAAGTTACATGGGCCAGAGCGAACTGGTTGTCCACCTTGGGTTGGGAGCAAACCCATCGGTGAATAACTTAGACATTCGTTGGGCCGACGGCAGCCGCAGCATTTTGCAGCACGTTCCTGGCGATCAGCATTTAACCGTTTCCGCTTTCACACCCACCCTGCGCGCAAGCAATTTGGTTGCCGGAGGAGCTGCGGTCATCGAAGTCGAGGGGGCAACGCCCA
>CAZMDZ010000128.1:0-9799 GCA_964565175.1 uncultured Planctomycetales bacterium | reverse complement strand
GCCCAACAAGCCCAGGCTCGGCTTTCCGGCATTCGCGTCAATTTGGATCAGCAACAACGTGCGCTGCGAACCATGATGAGTGGTGATCGACAGTCCACGGCCGACGTCGCCTTAGCTGCAAAACTGCCGCAACTTCCGCCCCCCATCGCCGAGGAGCTCTCGGCGCAGGTGGTTTCCCGGCGGCCGGATTTGCGCGCTGCTGAAGCTCGACTTCTTGCCGCAGCCGCCGAACAAAAAGTTGCTGAAGCGTCGCTCTATCCGCGTTTAAGCCTGACTGCTAGCGGCGGCACTTCCAGCAATAGTTTGGGCGATTTACTCGATGGCGACCTTCGCGTGTGGAGTTTGGCTGGCAACTTGGTCGCGCCCTTGTTTGAAGGTGGTCGACTGCGCAATCAAGTGAAATTGCGCGAGGCTGGAGTGACCCAATTCGAGTTGGAGTTCGTCCAACGCGCATTGCTGGCTTACGCCGAAGTAGAAGGCGCATTGATCGCCGAGCAAGAATTGCGTTTGCAATACCAAGCCCTAGAGGAAGTCCTGCATCGAGCTCAATTGGATCAACAGCGCGCCCACCGCCGCTTTCAGCAAGGCGTCGACACGCTCGCCAACTGGCTGCAAGCGCGCATCGACGTGCAGCAGAAACAACTCGACCTGCTGCAAGTTCATCGCGCTCTGCTGTTGAACCGCATCGACCTTTACTTGGCTTTGGGTGGCGATCTGCGCCCGGCCGTATCCGCTTCCTAATTTACCGACGTCCACTTCGATTCCAATCCAATGATTTCCGTCACTACAATCGCCAAAGTCATCGCTCCGGTCGCCTTGATCGGTGCTGGCATGATCGGTGCGAACTGGCTCCACAGTACGGCGCCGGTTTTGGAACGCCAAAAGGTCGACCCAACCTTGCCGTTGGTCGAAGTGCTGCCGGTGAAAATTCGCGCGCAACGTCTTGACGTTGTCACTCATGGTGAGTTGGCTCCACAGAACATGGTGCAACTCGCCGCCGAGGTCAGCGCACGCGTAATTTGGACCGCTCCCCAATGGCAGGATGGTTCCTTTTTCCAACTTGGTGAAGCGCTGCTGAAGTTAGATCCCGTCGATTATCAATTGGGTGTTGCTACTGCCGAAGCGCAAGTTGCTCAAGCCACCGCTGCTTTGCAGGTCGAACAAGCCGAGGCGGATGCAGCACTGCTCGATTGGCAAGAACACGGCACCGGCGACGCCCCGGCGCTGGTTGCGAGGGAACCACAATTGGCGATGGCGCGGGCCAACCTAAGCGCGGCGGAGGCGTCGTTAGCTCAAGCAGTACGTGCGCTGGAGCGGTGCACCATTCACGCCCCCATCGATGGTCGTGTCTTGCAAGCCAGTGCAGAGATTGGCCAATTCGTAGGCGCCGGAACAGTGGTTGGCAGCATCTACGACAGCACCACTGCCGAAATTCGTTTGCCGATTCAAACCCGCGATCTTGCTTGGTTGGATTTGCCGTTGAACGCAGATGACTTGGATTTTCATGTCAAGCTGCACGGCACAATTGGCGTGGACAACCATCAATGGGATGCCAAGGCAGTCAGCACCGAAGCTTCTTTGGATTCGCGCAACCGCATGTTGACGGTGGTTGCCCAAGTGGACGATCCTTTTGCCTTGCGCAAGGGTTCGACCCATGCGCCGCTGGTACCAGGCATGTTTTTGCAAGCCACCCTTCACGGCCGAACCTTCCCTTCCGTAGCCACCTTGCCACGAGCCGTACTCCGCGAAGACGGCACCGTTTTGGTGGTCACCGCTAAAGATCGGATTCAGATTCGCAAGGTTGAAGTGCTGCGCAGTGGGCCTTTAGAGGTGCACTTGCGCGGCGGCTTGGAGGACGGGGAACGCATTTGCACTACCCCGCTGACTGCGGTTACCGAAGGCATGCAGGTACGGGTGGCGTCGGCTGAGGCTGATGCGGGAGCGGTGAAATGAACCGCGGTGCGATTGCCTGGTTTATCCACAACCCGGTCGCCAGCAACGTGCTGATGATCGTGGTGTTGGTGGTTGGTTTTTTCACCATGGGCGGACTACGACAAGAGATCGTGCCGTCAACCAAGGTGGATGCGGTGCAAGTTTCGGTCGCCTATCCAGGCGCTTCTCCGCAAGAGGTGGAAGAAGCGATCTGCATGCGCATTGAAGAGTCGGTGCAGGGTTTATCGGGCGTCGACCGAGTCAAGTCGAAGGCCAATGAAAATTTCGGAACGGTGACGGTGGAGTACTTGGATTCGGTTGACCGCAACGTTTTCCTGGATGATGTCAAAGCAGAGATTGATCGGATTGACAATTTCCCAGAAGAGACCGAGGAGCCGATGGTGACGTTGATTGACGTCAACAATCAGGTCATTGAGATTGCAATTTGGGGCCAAGCCGATGCTTGGACGCTGCGCCGCATTGCCGAAAATGTGCGCAACGGTCTGCAGCAGCAGAAGTCGATCACACAGGTGCGACTGGCAAACGTAGCCGACTTTGAGATTGCACTCGAAGTCAGCGAAACGCAACTGCAGCGCTACGGTTTGAGCTTCGACGAAGTTGCTTTGGCCGTGCGGCGCAGCTCATTGGATTTACCCGGCGGCGCATTAAAAACCCGCGGCGGCGAAATTTTAGTTCGCAGCAAAGGCCAGGCTTACAACGCCGAAGAGTTCCGCCAAATCCCCCTCCGCAGCCTGTCCGACGGCACTCAACTTCTGATTGGGGATGTCGCCACCGTCGTCGATGGTTTCGCCGACACCGATCAAGTTACGCGATTCAACGACTTCCCCGCGGTCACTCTTTCGGTGTTCCGCGTGGGCGAGCAAAGCGCAATTTCCGTCGCCGAAGAAGCTAAGGCATACCTGGATCAAGTCAGCACCGAACTCCCCGAGGGCATCAGCCTGACGATTTACGGTGACGACTCGCGCCTGCTCAGCGAACGTATGGACTTGATGGTCACCAACGGCCTTCAAGGATTGCTGCTGGTGTTGATAGCGTTATCCCTCTTCCTGCGCCTTCGCTTGGCGTTGTGGGTCACGCTTGGCATTCCGATTGCTTTGCTCGGCAGCGCCGCGCTGATGCCGATGATGGACGTATCGATCAACATGATTTCGCTGATGGCGTTCATCACCGTGCTCGGCATCGTCGTCGATGATGCCATTGTGGTTGCCGAAAACATCCACAATCATCGCCAACAAGGCAAAGACGGACTCACTGCCGCCATCGACGGCACTCGCGAAATGACCGTGCCGGTGATCTTCGCCGTGATTACGACCGTGGTTGCTTTCATGCCAATGTTATTCATGCCCGGCAACATGGGGCAATTTTCGCGCAACATTCCGTTGATCGTGGTCGCTTGCTTGATTTTTTCGCTGATTGAATCACTGTGGATTCTACCGAGCCATTTGCGCCACTTGCCGAAGGAAGGCGGCGACCAAAAGCGCGGTATTTGGGGCCGTTTCCAAGACCTCGTCAACGGTGGTTTGGAGGTTTTCATCCAACGCGTCTATGAGCCGTCGTTGGCCGTTGCCACCCGTTGGCGTTACGCCACCCTTGCTTTGGGCGTGGCGACCTTGGTGTTCACTTCGGCTTACGCCGGCAGTGGCCGAGTCAAGTTCAACTTCTTCCCAGTAATCGAAGCCGACAACATCGTCGCCGAATTGACGATGCCTTTGGGCACACCGCTTTACGTAACCGAAACTGCGCTAGCCAAGCTCGAAAAGGTCGCCATCGACTTACAGAATGAGCTGGTCAATGAAGAAGGCGAGTCGCTGATTAAAAACATCTCGACT
This sequence comes from uncultured Planctomycetales bacterium, assembly GCA_964565175.1. Classification (GTDB taxonomy): domain Bacteria; phylum Planctomycetota; class UBA1135; order UBA1135; family UBA1135; genus JACNIZ01. The sequence continues at coordinate 6,017 of CAZMDZ010000128.1, read as the reverse complement.
GCCATTGGCGGTCAGCCCTATCGCGAAAAGCAGTCCAAATCGACCGGTGGCCAAGGAGCGAACTTTAGCGGCGGCCACCTCGCCGAAGTCAACTTGGAACTGCTGACGTCGGAACGGCGCACGCTATCGGCAAGCGACCTTGGCCGCATGTGGCAGCAACGAGCTGGCGGAGTTGCTGGCGCCGAAGAAGTGCTGTTCAACTCAGACTTGATGGGCGGTGAAGGAGATGTCGACATTCGACTCTCTGGGCCGGACCTCGGCGACCTGAAGGCAGCAGCAGCGGAATTGGCCAACGAACTGAGCACCATCGGCGGCGTGCTGCGAGCGCAAGATAGCTACCGCGAAGGCAAGCGCGAATGGCAACTCAGCCTGACTCCACTCGGCGCATCTCTGGGCCTGACCCTCGGCGATCTTGCCCGTCAAGTCCGCCAGGGCATGTACGGCGAAGAATTGCAAAGCATTCAACGCGGCCAAGACGAGGTCGACGTCATGCTGCGCTACCCCGTCGAAGATCGCCGCAGCTTGGCGGCGCTAGAGAAAATGCGCGTGCGCACCGCCGATGGCCGCGAAATACCGTTCCCCATGGTTGCCGAAGCCACGGTGCAACGCGGCTACTCCTCGATTGACCGCAGTGATCGCCAACGCAGTCTCCGCGTCACCGCCACCATCGACCCCGGCCTGACCACGCCCAGCGACGTCTTCGCCCAGCTGCAAGCCGGTCCGTTGCCGCGCATCTTGGCCTCTTACCCGGGCTTGAGTTATGGCTTGGAGGGTCGCCAAAAAGAAGAAGGCGACTTCATGAATCGAATGCTCGAATTGAGCTTGCTCGCGTTGATGGTGATTTTCGCCCTGCTCGCCATTCCGCTGAAGTCATACCTGCAACCGCTGATCATCATGTCGGCCATTCCATTCGGTTTAGTCGGTGCGGTTTGGGGGCACGTCATCATGGGCACGGACTTGGCGATTATGTCGGTGATTGGCATCGCCGCGCTTGGCGGGGTGGTGATTAACGACTCGCTGGTGATGATCGATTTCATCAACCGGCTCCGCGCGGCTGGAACTCCGATGCGCCAAGCGGTGCTTCAGGCCGGTTCGCGCCGCTTCCGCCCGATCCTACTGACGACGATGACCACCTTCCTCGGCTTGAGCCCGCTGTTGCTAGAACGCAGTCTGCAAGCTCAATTCCTCATCCCGATGGCGGTTTCGCTGGCATTTGGCGTGGTTTTCGCCACCGCCATCACCTTGGTTTTGGTGCCGTCGCTGTACTTGACGATTGAAGACATCATTGATTTGGGCCGGGCGGTGATGAAGCGCATGCCTGGCGGCCAAAAACGTCGAATTCAGGCCTAAAACCACGGTTTTTCGCTGAGTTGGCTTAACTGCCGAGCATCAAATTGTCGATGGAGAGGGGTCCTTTTGCGGGACCCTTCCGAATCTAGGAGATCACATTCATGCTCAGGCACCTCATCACCGGCGTGGCCGCTTTCGCTTTGATCAGCGCGGCCGATGCGCAACAAAAGCAACAAGTCGCGACCAAAAAGGCGACCACACCTCAGTTGGCAGGGACTTTTCACCCAACCCTGGGCTTGATCAAGCCGCCCGCCAATCAGCCGCGCAGTGGCCCGGATTCGCTTTACAACAACTCCAATTTGTCGAACTACTATTCGGTCCCGAGTCAGGGGCAGGAGTGGATCGACAACTTCAAGTTGCTGGACCGGAACCATGATCACGCCGATCAAGTGAACGGCTTACAGTACACCTACTGCTCGGCCGACACCAACCCGAATGGGGTCACGCAGACCATCAATATCTACGACGATTCGGTGTACTGCGCTGGGCCGACCAACTGGCCCAACGCCGATTGCTCTTATGCGATCAACGGCCTTCCCGGCGGCAACAACGGCGCCCTGGCTTGTTGGATTGTCAGCGTCGATCTTTGGGGCGTGGCATGCGACCTAACCACCGACCCCAACGGCAACCGTCTCCATGGCTGGGGCCAAATTTGGGACAACTCCACCACCGGTCCGTGGATTGCTAACGGCGGCTTGGGTCAGTCCGACAGTTTCACTTGGTTTGACCCGGCTGCAGCCAACGGCAACTCCTTCATGGGTTGTTATTGGTTCGGCGGAATCCCTTGGGCAGGCTTTGACATGATGATGTTTGGCAACCCAGCCGAAACCATCTCCTACGCCAGTGCTGCTGGCATGGGCGCGGCCGACACGCTGCAGTTGAATCTCGATGTCGAAGCACAGATCGGCAGCACCATCACGTTCACCGTCACCGACATGAACACCAACGGAGTGGTTGCGTCAACGATGTGGGCATCTGCGCTACGGGTAGACGTCGACCTTTCGCCGCTGTTTGGTTTGGACGCCCACTTGCTTTGCGACTACAACTCGCGGGCGTGGGAAAACACTTCCGCTTCCGGCACCCACACCACCTCGGTGCCGCCGGTCGCAGGTGGCGGCATGACTTGGTACACCCAGGCTGCAGTCGGCGCTGCTGGTGTACCTGCGCAGATGTCGAACGGACTGGCGCACTACATTCATTAAGGCTAGCCTAAGGGGGTGACTGAACCCACCTCCGACAAGTCCAAGGTGCCTTCCCGTTTGCGCTGGATTGAGCGGCAACGCGCGCTGCTTGCCGAACAAGAATCCAGCGCTCAGGACTTGGGCGATTTGCAAGGCGTCGGTAGCGAAAACCGGCACGGCAAACCGCAAATTCCGGTGGGTCAGAACGTGGTTGAGAAGTGGCCGGTTTTGGACCTTGGGCACCAGCCCGAGATTGCTCCCGAGCATTGGCAGCTGGAGTTGGCAGGCGAGTGCGAAAATCCGCAGGTGTTGTCCTGGCAAGATTTGATGGAGCTGCCACAGGTGGAGGAAGCAAGCGACTTCCATTGCGTCACCACGTGGAGCTTGTTGGACAGCGTTTGGCGCGGCGTGCGCTTTCAAGAAATTGCTGCAATGGCCGCCCCCGCCGCCAACGCCGAGCACGTGCTCGTCACCGGTTATGACCAGGACCCCATGTCCGGGATTCCGTACACCACCAATCTGCGCCTAGCCGACGCCATCGCCCCCGACGTTTTGTTAGTTCACCAATGGCAAGGGCAACCCCTGGCGCGTGAGCACGGTGGCCCGGTGCGCATGATCACCCCTCGGCTGTATGCCTGGAAAGGCGCCAAGTGGGTGCGCAAAATCGAGTTTTTGAGCCGCGAGGAGCTCGGCTTCTGGGAGAAGCGCGGATACTCCAACAGCGCCAAACCTTGGAGTAACGATCGGTTTTCCGGCTGAGTTGGCGGTAGAGTTGTGGCCACCACTTCGTTGACCGAAGTTTTGTGTAGCACTTCTGCTAGCGAATCGTTCTAGTTCGACGCTAAACTCGGTTTGATCGGGCGTTTCCGCCAATGTGATTCCGAGTCCAATTCCCATGAAACCACCGCGTACTCTGTTGGGCGAAGCCGTGCTGCTGGCGGCAATCACGCTGGCCGTCGCCTTGGTCGCCAATGCGCTGCACCCCAAGGGCTTGGACCTGGGCCGCGACTATTTCCCGGCCCCCGAGATCGACGTCGAAGGCAACGGTGAAGTCAAACAAGGTCTTCAGCACGACTTCAACCTGATCAGCTTCGACGACGTCAAAGCTTGGCAGCCCTATGCCAAAGATGAAGACGGCGGTGTGGTGATCCTCGATGCGCGCAGCGAAAAGGATTATGAGGTTGGCCACATCCCTGGCGCGCGACTTTGCCATCACTATCACCAAGATCTTTATGTGCCGGAGTTGCTTTCGCTCATGAACGCCGCCGACATGGTGATCATTTACTGCGCAGGCGGCGAATGTGAAGATTCGATCCAACTCGCCACCGACTTGGTCTTCACCCACGGCGTGCATAAGGAACTGATTTCGATCTACGAAGGCGGCTGGGAGCAGTGGACTGAAGCTGGTTTGGATGTGCAAGAAGGAGAGCAACCATGAGAGCCATCCTTGTCATCATTGCTCGTCTTTATGCAGGGTTGACCTTGCTGATTTACGGCTTGCCGAAACTGGTCGAGCCGTCGGATTTGCTCAAAAGCACCCACACCTATGGAATCTTGCCCACCCAGCCGCCGCTGTTTCTCAACCTGACGGCGGTTGCTTTACCGTGGCTAGAAATCTTGGCCGGTGCGGCCATTTTGCTGAGCCCACTGCGGCGCGGCGCCAGCACTTTGTCGACGGTGGTTTTGGTCGTATTCACCTCGGCAATTTTGATGCGCACCTTCGCCATCATGGATGCAGAGAGCCTTGCCTTTACCGAAGTCGCCTTTGATTGCGGGTGCGGCTCGGGTGTCGTCGTCATCTGGGAAAAGATGATCTTCAACAGCAGCTTGATCTTGGCCTGCGTAGTTGCCGGTTTCAGTCGCCGCAAAGCCGCGCCACTGACGCCGCCATCCCCAATCAAAGGCTGATGGAGCAGACTCTACGCACTGCCGACGGCCTGGATTTAGCGCATTACCGCTGGCCACTGGACGTCTGCAAAGCGGAGGTCTTGCTGGTCCATGGCCTCGGCGAACACTTAGGCCGCTACACCCATGTCGCTGCGGCACTCAACCAAGCGGGCTATCAAGTCAGTGGCGTCGACTTTCGCGGTCACGGCCGCTCCCCCGGGAAGCGCGGCCATGTGCGCCAATGGGCCGATTACCTCCAAGATTTGACCGCCGCTGCGGAAGCCATCGATGGCCCCTATTTGCTCGTCGCTCACTCGATGGGCACGATGATCAGTTTGGATTTCCTGCGTTCGGCAAACTCAAAGCAATCGACGGACTCAGCCGAGCCCGCTGCCGCCACTGCCCTCGCAGTTGCACTTTCCGCGCCGCTGTTGGGCGTGTCAGTGGAAGCGCCGAAATGGAAAACCGCCGCCGCAGGATTGCTATCCAAGATTTGGCCCAGCCTGAGTTTGTCCAACGAACTAGACGCCAACGAAATCTGCACCGACGCCGACGTCGTCCAGCGCTATCTCGATGACCCACTCACTTTCCACACCATCACCCCGCGCTGGTACACCGAAATGCTGCGGGGGTTGGATCGGGTCAACGCCGCCGCTGGCGATTATTCCTTGCCACTTTGGATCAGTTATGGCGAACAAGATTCCATCGTCAGTCGAGAGGCGGTCGATGCATTTGCTCAACGCTACGGCGGCCCCCACTGCTTCCAAAGTTGGCCTGGCGGGCGCCACGAGATCTTGAACGAGCCGTTTCAGCAACAGGTGCTTGAACACCTGATCGAGTGGTTGGATCAACAGATTGCCTAACTGAAGCAAGGCAGAGTTCGGCGGCCGGAATTGACTTCGCGGATTATTCTTCGACTTGCTCGAGCCCAAGCTCCAGCACCGAATAACCGTTGAGCTCGAAGTGTTGCAGTTCGATCTCGACTAAGCCAGTTTGCTCCAAACGGAAAATGCCGCTGTCTTCGGTGGGTGCGTGCCAAGTCCAATTGTCGATCACTGGCTTGCCCTTGACCAGGACTCGAATGCCGTCGTCACTCAGGGTAGTGATTCGCCAGGTTCCAGCAGGAAGAGTTAACTCGGTTCTCGCCCAAGTGCCGAAGGAATCGCCGCCCAATCCTTGCGGAGGGTCTCCCTCAACCTGGATGGCAGCACCGTTCCCCTTAGCCGCTTCGGCGACCACTTCGATTGGTCCGCCACCGCCGTAGGTCAGCTTCAATTCCGACGTCCGCGCTTTCCATGCCTGATCCGAATGGGCAGCCTTGCTCCAGGAATCCGGGTCTTCACGCGGGTCGGCGGTGGTGGCAAAAAAACGCACATCCCACTCAGTTGCGAGGAAGCTGTCTTTGACTTCAGCTTTAGTCTCGCCGAGCAACAACTGACAGCGGTAGGCGAAATAACCATGGCCAGGCGCATCCAATTGCAGGAAATGACGACCGTCTTTTTCGACCAACGATGCGGGGAATCCCTTCGGCTCCACCGCAATCAACTTTGGCATGACATCGGCGGGCTCCAAGCGATAAAGATGCTGGCTGCCACTGCG
>CAZMDZ010000127.1:2308-9833 GCA_964565175.1 uncultured Planctomycetales bacterium | reverse complement strand
CCAAAAAGATGACGATGGCGAGGCCGTTGACGAAGCCAAGCATCACTGGGTGGGGCACCATGCGGATGAATTTTCCCAAATGGAACACCCCAAAGAGGATTTGGAGTACGCCCATCAGCGCCACCGCTGCATACATGTACTCGATGCCGTGGTCCAAAACCAACGCGACGAGCACCACAGCAATCGCTCCGGTCGCCCCCGAGATCATGCCGGGGCGGCCGCCAAACAGCGCCGTAATGACGCCAACCATGAATGCAGCATGCAATCCAATCAGCGGGTCGACGCCAGCGACGAAAGCAAATGCCACCGCCTCGGGTACCAGCGCGAGGGCCACGGTCAGGCCTGAAAGCAGGTCGGCGCGGAGGCTGAACTGCGGATTGCTTTGAAGGTTAAACATGCTTGAAGGCCCCAAAGCGCAAGCTAGGGCGCAACAAGATACAGGCCAAAAATTGGCCGTCAACAGGAATGCGTGAATTCTGGGCATCTATGCGTGATTTCGCCCAAAAGCAGCCATTCTGCTAGGGTAATTCAACCTCTTGCGGCTCCGGGTTTGTTTGCATTGCAAGCCGCCGACCACCGCACTTCTCCACATTTTTCCAAACTGCGCGAGCTTCAGTTGCAAGCGCTCGTCGCCGACGGACCTGCTGATAAAAGGATTCACGTCGACTTGGTTTTTAAGACTCAACCGGACTTTGCCAAGCTCAAGGGCGAAATGGGCAATCTGACCGAAGATGAACTGCCGATGGCGCTGCGGCAGAAGGCGCTGGAGATTTGCCAGCCGGAGCAACAGCGGGCGATGAGCATCATCAGTGAGCACTATGCCGACGGCGACGCGGATCAGATCGCGCAGTTGTGGCTGACCAATATCGTCGGCGTGACGACGACGCCCGAGGTAATTATGGAGCTCGCCGCGCTCGAGGAAGTCAGCTATATCCACCACGATCCGCCGCGCGAAGGTGTGGCTCTCAGTAACGGTGGCGGAACTCGCAACGCCACTTGTGATCAAAACGCGATCAACTCGCCATGGGCGTGAAAGCGGATGAACGCCAAGGGCCAAGGTGCGGTGGTTGCGGTCATTGATACCGGCACTTGCTACACCCACCCGGACTTGATCAACAACATCTGGGTCAACCCAGGCGAAGATCTCGATGGCGATGGCGTCACTTGGGATGCCGATGACATGAACGGCATCGACGACGATGGCAACGGTTACGCCGACGACCTAATCGGTTGGGCGTTTGACCACACCACCAGTACGCCGAACAACCCAATGGACCACGGTTCGCATGGCACTCACACTGCTGGCACGGTTGGCGGCGATGGCACGGGAGGAACGGACGTCGGCGTTGCTCCTGGTTGCAAAGTGATGCCGGTGCGCACCTCCACCCTCATCACTCACGAGATCGAAGTTTGGCAGGGCATGGAGTACGCGATGATGATGAACGCCGACGTCATTTCCATGAGCCTAGGTTGGTGGTACGGCTGGTTCCCGGATCGTTCGATGTGGCGCCTGAACTGCGACAACACCCAAGCCGCTGGCACCATGATGGTGATCGCCGCCGGCAATGAAAGTAGTTCTTACGGTATTCAATCGGTACGCACCCCCGGCGACGTGCCCGACGTCACCACCGTTGGCGCGACGGATTGCAACGACAACATCGCCTGGTTCAGCTCCGTCGGCCCGGTGCAATGGGCCGACGTTTCGCCTTACAACGACCACCCGCACCCGCCAGGATTAACCAAACCCGATGTCTCGGCCCCTGGAGTCGATACTTTGTCGTGTTACCCCTGCAGTGGTTACACCACTTCCTCCGGCACCTCAATGGCAACTCCGCACGTGGCTGGTGCCGCCGCCATTTTGCGCTCGCTGCGTCCGGACATGAGTGTGGCCGAATGCAAAGCCGCGTTGATGGCTTCCTCCGACGACCTCGGTGCCGCTGGCATGGATAATTACTACGGCGAAGGCCGGATTAACGTCGCCACCTTGCTGAAGACTTACGCGCCGCTGCGCTCGGATCTCTACAAAGTAGGCGCCGCTTCCGGTGGAACGGTGGTTCTGACGATTGAAGGCACTGCTGGCCGCGCCGGTCACAACTACTGGGTGCTGGGTTCGGCCTCTGGGAACGAGCCGGGAACCACGCTGCCGGGTGGCGTCAATTTGCCGCTGAATTCGGACTGGTTCTACAACTTAGTGATTGCTCAGACTAACGGCCCCATCTTCCAGAACAACCGTGGCACCCTTGATGGCGCTGGCAACGCCACCGTCACTGTGCAAGTTTCACCTGGCGTGACTCCAGGAAGTTTGGTCGGCCAGTTCGTGTCTTTTGCCGCCGCGACTTCGCCAGGTTCGGTTGCCGAATACGCAACCAACCCGGTCAATATCGAGATCTTGCCTTAGGCGCTCGCTTCTCACCGGCCCGCTTGATCTCAAAGATCAGGCCGGGTCGGTTCGCCGAACACGATTGATTCACTGGCGGCTGAGCAGTTCCCTTGCTTGGTCGCCAGGTTTTTTGGTGCGAATCGATTGCTCAATCACACCATCGGCCCCAATCACAAAGGTATAGCGACTGGCGATGCTGTCCCTGGCACTGTGCACCGTGCCAAAAGCCAAACTCAAATTGCGCTCGGTGTCGCAGAGCAGGGGAAAGGGGAATCCCTGCTTTTGTTTGAACGCGGCATTGGCGTTGACGCTACTGATCGATGCGCCGTACACCGAAATTCCAGCGGCTTCAAAATCTTGGATTCGATCACGGAATCCATTGCCTTGCTGCGTTCAGCCAGGTGTGCCTGCGATGGGGTAAAACCAAAGCACCACTCGCTTGCCGAGAAAATCGGCTTGGGTGACGCGATTGCCGTCGCTATCGAGCACGCTGAACTGCGGGCATAAGTCGCCAGGTTGCAGCATGGGCGTTGGACCTTTGAACAGGCGTCGGAGTAGCGTTCCCAGCATTCGCAGTAGGATAGCGTCAACCAAAATGCCCGATTCCGCAACTCTGCTCTACGTCGTCGACCCGATGTGCTCCTGGTGCTGGGGCTTCGCGCCGACCATCGCCGAATTGAAGAAGCGCTATCCAGTTCAAATCGTACTGGGCGGCTTGGCTCCTGACAGCAGCGAGCCGATGGCCTCGGAAATGCGCGCTTATGTGCAGCAGGCGTGGCACGACGTGGCGGCGAGCACGGGGGCAAAGTTCAACTTCGATTTCTGGGCCCAATGCACCCCGCGGCGATCCACCTACCCAGCTAACCGCGCGATGATCCTGGCTCGCCGCCAAGGGTTGGAGTGGCAAATGTTGGAAGCCATTCAACATGGTTATTACCTTCACGCTCAAAACCCATCTGACGCCTCTGTTTTAGCCGACCTAGCTGGTGCCATAGGCATGGACCGCAGCCTTTTCCTCGATCAACTCAACGCCGACGCCACCCAGTCTGCACTGGAGCGGGATTTCGAATTGCGTCGAGGGATTGGTGCCAACTCATTTCCTAGCATTGGTTTGCGTGAAACAAGCACGAGCGGCGATGACTTTCAATTGATTCACTCAGGTTGGGTAACTCTGGACCAAATTCGAGTTAAACTGGAGCCATGGAACAAGAACCAAGTATCTCCTGGGGCCTGATCGCAATCGCGTTTCTCCTTTTTACATTAATGCTGGCGTTTTAATCTTTGCCGCCTTGCACTCAAGGGTGCAGGCGGCAATCGCCCACAGCATGAACCTCGTCTGCGGTGTACGAAATCGACTGACCTGGGTCGCGCTGGTTTCTCTGGCGCTGGCTACCCTCGCCGCAGGCCAAGGCAAGCTCAACTGGACGCCGCGGCTGAAGGACGCGCAAAAACTAGCTGCTGAGCAGCAACGCGTGCTCTTCATTTCATTGGGCTTCGTCGGCGAGGCGCGCAGTGAGTTCTTGCGCAAAACGGCGTTTAGGAACGGCGGTATAGCCAAGCAGGCGGCCGAAACCATCAACGTGGCGGCGTGGAGCAAGCCGACGGAAAACAAGCGCAAGCTGCCTGACTTTGGTGATGCCGAAGAACTTGATCACCATGAAAACTTGGTCGAGGTCATGGACGAGTGGCTGGACCCCAACGCCGAAGACGCCATCGCTTTGCCCCAGCAGCTGTGGATCGCCGCCGATGGTTCGCTGTTGCTTTCGTGCCCGTGGGAGATGAGCACCGAAGAATTGAGTTGGTGTTTCGCCGAGGCCGCGCGTTTGGCTGGAGTCGATAGCCCACCGCCTAGGATTGAAGACGCGCGACCGCCTCGGCGCTTGCTCTATGGCGCAACTGCCCGCGTTCCCGATCGAGATCCACTCGGCCGCGGTTTATTGGAACCGGAGTTAGACGAGATGGTTTCCAGGCTAAGAAAGCGCTACCTATCGTGGAGCGATGTCGGTGACGTCGCCCGGGTGATGTTTAGTGATTTTGATGAGGCAGTCGAGTTCATTGAGCAACAAATGGGCTTTTGGGAGCTTGGCGGTTCGCGTGCCATTCCATTGACCGACGGCACCATTGGGTTGATTGGCAATTTGTCGCCGGAACGCTATTTGGATTTACTGAAGAAGTTTGCCGACCGGGAAAGTCAGAGCACGCGTGCGCGAGTAGCGGTTGCGTTGGAACAAATCGGAAGCGCGCGCGGTTTGAGCATGGCCAAGGCTGGCTGGAAAAAGGAGAAGAACGCCGAAGCCAGACCCGAATGGGTGAGAGCGCTGGGTGGTTGTGGTTGGAACAACAAGTCGGTGGCTCGCACCTTGATTAAGGTCGCGCAAAAAGACAAGGACCCGCTTGTTCGGCTCAATGCCATCTTGGCTTTGGGGCACACGCTCCCTGACGAAGGCGCGCGCAAATTTCTATTGGAGGTGGCGGACCTCAATGGCGGCGAGGAGCAGTTAGCCGCGATCCTTGCCTTTGGTTTGGGCCGGGATCGCCGGGTGGTCGACCTTCTCGAAAAAATGCGTCCCGAGGGTGCCGACCCGGATCCGTTTCGCGAGCACCTTGATGCCGTGCTGAAGGTCTTGGCTGGAGCAGATTTGCGAGTGATAGAGCCTTTGGTTCGGGCCTTAGATGGCAGTTCGATTCGCCGGGATCGTCTGTTTTTCAAAGCGAATACGGATTCCTAACTGAGGGCCAACTGACCCCAGGGTTGACGGCGACGACATCTTGTCGTATGCTCGTTCGGGTGAGTGACGACTGTTTGTCGTATTCCGTGGTCAATGGCCTTCGGCATTGAGGATTACGACGGCACCCGCACCCGCACCCGCACCCGCACCCGCACCCGAACTTGCACTTGCACCCGGAGCCAAACTTCCAGCGCAACTCCCATTGAAACCACTCGCCAACGCCGAACTCGCTGTCATGAAATTGCTGTGGCGGCAACCTGACCTGAGCGCTCGCCAACTACGCGAGCTGCTTTATCCGGATTCCGACAAAGCCCAGCACGGCACCGTGCAGCGCTTGCTGCAACGGCTGGAAGAAAAAGGTTTCATCTGCCGTGACCGTGATCGCACTCCGCATTTATTTGCCGCCGCTCTGAGCCGAGAAGACTACGCGGGTCGCCAGTTGGAGTCTTTGACCGAAAAGTTGACTGGCGGATCACTGGCGCCACTGGTCACGCACCTCATCGACAATAAGAAGATTTCAAACGCCGAAATCAGTCGGCTGCGTCAACTGCTCGAAGAATACGATGGGGGTAGCAAGTGATCGACCTCTTGCTGAAATTTGGGTTGAGCAATCTTTGCTTGTCCGCGTTGATGGCAGCGGCGGCGTGGACCATACAAAAGAAGACCGATAAGCCGCTGCTTGCTCACCTGCTGTGGTTGTTGGTGTTGGTCAAGTTGGTGACGCCAGCCTTCCTCACTGTTCCGTTGCTGGAAGTGCCGACGATCCAGTCGCAAGTGTTGGCAGAGTTGGAAGCGACGAAAGCGAGCAACCGTGATCTGGCGGCGCAGTTGGATGGAGGACTGGCCGGTGGCGAAGGCGTCGGCGTGGTGCTTGCCCGCAATGCGACCTGGGACGCCCATAGTGCAGAGTTGACGAAGCAAGCCGTGGCTTCAAGCGATGGCATGCGGACTTGGAAGACCACGGCTGTGATGGTGTGGTTAGTGGGTACGTTGAGCATTCTGCTGTGGTCGCTGTGGCGAGTGTGGCAATTCCACCGCTTGCTCAAAGTTGCCGCGCGCCCAGCAGAACCACGCTTTCAACTTCTGGCTGATCAACAAGCGCAACAGCTGGGGATGCGTTGTGCTCCGACGGTGCTGCAAAGCACTGCCCAAATCCCACCGATGGTTTGGTGGCTAGGGAGCCGAACGCGCATTGTTTTGCCCGATTCCCTGATTCAAGCTCTGCCCGCCGACGAACTCCGTTGGCTGATCGCGCACGAAGTTGCCCACGTCCGTCGGCGCGATCACTGGGTTCGTTGGATGGAATGGTTGGCATGCATCGCCTTTTGGTGGAACCCAATCACTTGGATTGCGCGCAAACACCTGCGCGTGATGGAAGAGATCTGCTGCGACGCTTTGGTGCTGCGCAGCCTGAAACCCAACCCAAAAACCTACGCCAACTCGCTGCTGAACGCGGTGGAGTTGCTGCTCGAACCATTGCACCGACCGCCGGCAATGGCTAGTGAAGTCAATAGTGGCGGAGCCCTGGAAAAGAGACTGAAGATGATCATTCGCAATCGAACTTTTACTTTGACCCCGCGTTGGGTCAACCTTGGCGTACTTTTGAGCGCGTTGCTGCTGTTGCCCTTGGGGGTGGCGCATGCGCAGGAGCCGAATACGCAAGCCGTTGCCAAGCGCTTAATCACTTCGGTTCAGGCTGGTGAAATCACCGAAGCGCAAGCCAAAGCAATGATGGGAGCGTTGGCCGAGCAGCGGTTTAGCGAACAGCTTGCGTCGCTTCGAGCTCAGAAATCGAAATTGCCCTATGACCGCAATTCTGCCGCGGGCAAGCAGCGCCAAAATTCATCTGGCGGCGGCATGATGGAGAAGTATTACGAAACAGGTGTTTCCAATGAAACCTATAGCAAGGTGATCAAGGCGGTGCATTCTGAGGGCGTCAAGCGCGAAGTTTTGGAGCCGGTCATGGGCATCATGTTGCGCTCGATTTACATGATGAGAGAGGGGGGAGAAGAGAGCGGTTACAAGCGGTTGGACGCGAAGATGACCGAGCTTGGGCTGACTCGACCGCAAAGTGAAACGGTGTTCGGCCTCGCTAAAAAACTTGCTCATGCATTGGAGCTGCGGGATGACAAAATCAATCAACACAATGAAGAGGCCAACCGTCGAGGATATGACGAGCTTCATGCTAAGTATCAGGCGAGGGTCGACCAGATCAAGCAAGAGGTCGGTGCTGGAAACTTATCTCCAGAGGAGGCACGCGAAAAGCTGCTCAAGCTGCGTCAACGCATGGAAGTTGCCAAGGACCAGCACGCCGAAAAGAAAGCCCAAGAGCGTTCCCTTCGCGAACGCGGGGATTACCAGCGCCAGCGCGAGGTTTACGAGCGTCAAGGCGAGGACTACCAGCGTCAGGGCGAGG
>CAZMDZ010000127.1:0-2208 GCA_964565175.1 uncultured Planctomycetales bacterium | reverse complement strand
GGCGAGGACTACCAGCGTCAGGGCGAGGACTACGACCGGAATCAGTTGATTCAAAGGCGAGTGGAATACCTGCGCCAAGCGGTGAAGGATGGCGAAATGCCCAAAGAGGAAGCGCAAAAGCGGTTGGACCAAATGGCTGAGCGAATCAATCGCGAGCACGAAAAGAAGGCTGCGGCGGTTCAAAAAGCCTATGAGGCTGGCAAAATGTCGCGCGAAGAAGCCCACGAGGTTTTGCAGAAAATCCGTGAGCAGATGGGCGATTTAGGCGAGTAAAACGGCTCAAGATTCATCGCTAGCGACCGAAAATGGGTGGTTAGCGATGAAGGCATTTACCCCCCCCAGGCGGTTACTGCTGATTGCTGCTTCGGTTCTAGCCATCCTGCTTGTAGCAACCGCAACGCGGCAAACCAGCGAATGGGTTGAGAAAGTCCAGGTCCAAAACGGTCAGGAGTTTCTCAAGGCGTTGCGCAACACAACCAGCGAAGCGGTGCGGATGTGGAAGGAGGAAGAACTCCGGACCGTCGAATATTGGGCCAGCACATCCGAGGTGACAGAAGCCGCAGGGAATTTGCTTGAGGATTTCAAGGCTGGTCAACCTCTGCGAGACTCCGTCGGGCTTAGCAAGATTCGCGATTGGTATGACGAAATCAATGGCGGCCATCCTTATGAAGGGTTCTTCATCGTTGGGCCGGGCAATACTAATTTGGGTTCTTCCCGAGATCAAAGTATCGGCGCAGAGAACTTGTTGGTAGGCCGCGGGCCGATGCTCGAAAGCGCTTGGAAGGGCAAGCCATTCTGCAGCTCTCCAATCCGCTCGGACGTCGAGCTGGCCATGGAAGACGGGAGCATGGTTGAAGGACGCGCCACCATGCTGTGCGGAACGGGCATCCACGATGAAGCGGGTGACGTCATCGCTTTGCTTTTGATCCGGATCAACCCCTACAACACATTATTCCCCTTGTTGGAACGGTCGCGGCCGGGTGAAAGCGGCGAGACAGTGCTGTTTAATGGCAAAGGTGAAATCGCTTCCCACAGTCGGTTTTTAAATAGTTATCACGAACGCGCCGACGGCAAGGTGATCAGTTTCTTTGCTTCTCTCGGTTTGTCGTCGGCCCAGCGCCACGTGATTTTGCAACCGCTCGTGAGTTCGCGGCGCAGTGGTCCGTCGTCGCGATTTTCAACCATGGCGCCGTATCAAAACTACAGCGGTGATCCAGTGGTCGGCGCATGGGAGTGGAATGAAGACATTCAAATGGGTTTGCTGGTTGAGATGGCTGAAGAGGAAGCCTTTGAATCAATTTGGGCGACGCGCAAGGCGCTGACTGTATTTGGAGTGATTGCTGGCGCGGCGATCTTGTTGATGATGATCGCTCACCAAATTTGGATCAGTAAAGAGAAAGACCGGCGCAAGCGGCTGGAGCGTGAAGTCGAAATGAATCATTTGAAGTCTGAATTCTTGGCGCGCATGAGCCATGAAATTCGCACGCCGATGAATGGTGTGTTCGGCATGTTGGAATGCTTGGCTGATACGAGTCTTGATGCCGAGCAGGCGGACCGCGTCTACACCGCGCTGGATTCAGCTACGAGCATGTTGGCGATTCTGAATGACATTCTTGATTTGTCGAAGATTGAATCGGGGCAAATTGAATTCCTTGACGAACCGTTTGATTTACGAAGGACTACCGAGATTGCCGTGAGCTTGTTCGAGGACAAGGCAAAGGCCCAAGGGAATCTTCTACGGCTCGATTGGGAGAAACAATTGCCAGAAGCTCGCCGCGGCGACGGCTTCCGCCTTGGCCAGGTGTTGACCAACTTGTTGAGCAACGCCAACAAATTCACTCATGATGGCACCATCGTGGTCAAGGTCGGGGCTGCGGAAGACCCGGATGTAATCAAGGTCGAAGTCGTCGACACGGGAGTTGGAATCCCAGAAAACCGACTCAGCGCGATCTTTGGTGAGTTTGTGCAAGCGGATCAAAGTACGTCGGCGATGTATGGCGGCACTGGACTTGGATTGTCGATTGTGAACCGCTTGGTCCAAGGTATGGGTGGGGAAATTGATGTCCATAGCACGGTAGACGTCGGCTCTAACTTCCACTTCACTTTGCGGCTGCCCAAGGTCGAGGAGCGGCGCGAGGTTCTGCAAACCAGTGAACCGATTGCATCCAGCGGTCAAGATTCTCCGGCGAATCCAGCGCGATCCAAGCA
>CAZMDZ010000126.1:0-9835 GCA_964565175.1 uncultured Planctomycetales bacterium | reverse complement strand
GTAGGGTTCGCCGGCGGAATAAACATGGAGGTCAGCCTGGTGGCCGCGTTTGAGGATGACGGTTTGCGGTGGGTCCCTTGGATTGGATTGCGCCAAATCCAATCGCGCGGTTAAAAAACCGGGTGCCCAACACTTCACCAAATCGGCGCCAGGGTGCAGACTGGCAAAGGCAGCTTTCCCTTCTTCATCCGTTGCGGTAAAAAACGCTTGGAAGTTGGGATCGCGCAGGTCGATGTCGCTACATGTCGGCATCAGACGGGCGTCGGCGATTGGTTGCGAGGCTTCGTCCAACACCAAAAAGGAACGCTGGACGCCAGCCTGCAATTCCATTCGCACTCTTGATTGCTCGCCAAATAGCGAGGTCGGCTGGAACAACAGGGCACGTTTGGTGTAGCCGTGCTTTTCCGCGACGATGCAAAGCTGTGGCTCAGGGCCATCGGCAGTGGGAGTGGGCAACTCAAACTGCAAGCTTCCGCTCGTCGACGAAACGCCGTCCGCCAAGACCGGGAAGGACGCCAAGCGCAAAGCCTCGGGGCCGAGCAGTTCGGTTGCTCGCATGGGCTTGCGCATGGCGTAAACCCTGCATTGAACCCCAGCAATTGCGCGCTGGTTTTGGTCGACGAAATCAATCCCAAAAATCTGCGGCGGACGGCCGGGATCGAGGCTGCGGCCGGTTCCTCTGCTGGCCGCATGTTGAGTTCGGTCAGGCTCCACCGGATCCACCGCGGTCACTGCCTCGTGTAGGACCGGGTCGTCGGAATTCACAAGGGGCGGGCTCCACACCTGCCACATCCAAACTCCAGCGGTAATCGCCAACGCACCCGCGATTGGCTTCAAAGCCGAAGACCATCCCACTGGCAACAAAGAACTGCCAGCGGAGAACGGCCGGAGCAACAAGCTGAAACACATTGTCGACCACTGGTCTCCGTAGCGGCTCTCCAACCGTTGACGCATCTTTTCGCGCGCCCGACTCAGTTGATTGCGTACCGTCGATGGATTGAGCTTGAGCCTCTTGGCGATTTGGGCGGACGTCAGGTCGTCGAAGTAATAGAGCACCACCATCGTGCGATAGGGATCTGGCAAATCCTTCACCGCTTGCGCCATCAGCTCCTGCAACTCCAGCCGTGATTGAATTTCGACCGGCAGCAGGTCTTCCTCGGATGCGCCCTGGCCTCCCGGCTGCGCCGTTGCCCGCTCCTCTCTTAGTTGCCTGCGCAAGCGCCGACGGGATCGGTCGACGGCAATGTTTCGCATCACCCGGGCAAGCCAACCCCGAGTGGCACCTTGCTCCTGGGGAGGGTGCTCGATTGCGGCTAGAAAAGTTTGCTGAACTAAATCGTCGGCAGCAGATTCGCAGCGGACCAGGCTAAGGGCCAGCCGTCGAACCCACTCCGTGTGAACCAGTAATTCTTCTACCCGGCAGGTGCGGGGGGCCTGCGACATGTAAGGGGAACGGCCCGGGGGGCCTTTGTGTCTCAGGAAAGTGTGACCCAATAGGATCACTTCGGCGACATATTCTTTGCCACCAGCCCAGCGATGCCCATCATGTTGCGCCTCGGATGCCCGACTTTGGCAACGTGATCGGTGTTGACCTGCATTGCGACGCAGCACCCAAGTTCGGGCAGGTACATCATTTCCGACAGATAGCCGGGGAACCAACCACTGTGTCCCCAGCCCGGGCCGTGCTCGGTTTTGGAGACAATCACGCCTAATCCATAGCGGTCGCCCGGCATTAATCGAGCGTCGACGGCATCCGCAACCGCCATTTTTCGGCTGGATTCAGGCAGCAATTGGTCGCCGAAGAGCAGCGCCCCCCAGCGAGCAAGGTCGCCAGTCGTCGAGTAATAGCCCCCGCCGCACCACTCCAACTGCGGGTTGATGTAGAACTTACCGTGATCCAAGGTCGGCTTCCATTCGGTCCAGCCGCGCTCACCAAGGATGTGATAGCCCTGGCACAAACCGGGTAGATCCGGGGTGTTATTGGGAAGAGTGTGAAGCAAGTGATTGGGCAACAGGTAGCGACGGAAAACTTCGCGGTAGGCGGAGTCCGGCAGCACTTTTTCCATCGCCATGCCAGCCAAAATGTAGTTGGTGTCGGCATAGGACCAACCCTCGTCGACGGCAAATAACGGCTCACGATCAAGGATAAATTCCAGCAGTTCGGGTTGCTGCCAACTGCGATTCGGCTCGGCTTTGGCGGCCTGCCAAAATTCGGGGAGTTGAACATGTTCCGTGACTCCGCTGGTGTGGCGGAACAACGAGCGCAGCGTGATCGTCGAGGAATTCGGCAGACGTTTGAACCATGATTCCTTGCCGAGATATTTGCTAAGTAAGTCGTCGGGCGACATCTTGCCTTGGTGCACAAGGTCAAGGAACAATGCCGCGAAAAAGGTTTTGCCAATACTGCCCGACATCAAGCGATGCTGTGGAGTGAGCTCGATCTTTTGTTCGAGATTGGCAAATCCAGAGGCCACGCCTACCACCTTGCCATCGGGCCAAGCGACGGCAATGCTGACCCCCGGCACGCCGCTCGCTTCGATGTATTGATCCGCCCAGCTTTGAAGCTCTTGCTCGAGTTCGGTGGTGGCCACGGTTTGAACCGTAGTGCCGACGGTCGAGGGCGAGGGACCAGCAGTGGCGGCGACCTGAGGGACTGCGCTGGGTGCTAAAACGAGCGCGGCGGAGGCGAGTAGGTGGAAGGGAGACATCAACTTAAAACCGGGCGAAGGTAGGATTGTGGAGTGTACCCGCTGCCCTTCGCCATCCAGCGGCCCTGGCTGCTCATGCGTGACCTGGTGGTCAACCGCAATCGGCCGGATCTAGACCGCCTACGCAGCATTCGCTCTCCCGAGCGTTTTTTGTGGGCGATCCTGCCGCACGCAGCGCGGACTTTTTCCGCATGCATCACCATGCTGCCGTCGGCATCGGCCAAAGCGGCGGCAGTTGGCTACGTGTACTGCCGGATTTTGGACACCTACGAAGACTTGGCGCCCAACCCGCAGGAGGGTCAGCGTTTGATGCGTCAGTTCGCCAGCCGTTTCGCCAAGCCAGAAGTCCAGCTGCAAGACGATAGGGCCAACAACTCCTGGGTCCGAGATGGCGCCCCACTTTTGTCCGGTGCCCAGCCAGTCGATTTGCGCGATCAAGCGCATTTGCTGTTAGTGGAACGGTGCGCATTGATTGACCGCGTATTTCTCAAACTGCCTGCAGCCAGTCGCGTCGCCATTGTTCATTTGGTCCGCGATATGGCTGGCGGAATGGTGTGGGCCAAACGCGTTTTCGATCAGCAAGATGGATTGATTCAAAGTCCCTCGCAGTTGCGACATTACTGCAACGCGGTGCTCGGCAATCCAGTCGCTTTCGCCATGCGCTTAATGATGCGCCGAGAGCTAACCTCCGCCGAACGCCAAACGGCGATGGATGTAGGCGAGCTGGTTCAACTTGCCAACGTCACCCGTGACATTGAAAAAGATTTGCAGCGCGGCGTGGGCTACCACCCTTGTTTAACACCATTCTTTTTCGAGGAACACCAGCGGGTGGATTTGAGTTCAGCAACGGCCTCAGCCAAACTCAACCCTTCCCCCGCCACCGACGCCATCATTCGCGCGCGGTCGCAAATTTTTGATTTGGCGATGGTGCAAGCACCTGCTTACACGCGGATGGTTGAAAGTATTCCATTCCGCCCTTGGAACTTGAGTCGGGCGTCGGCAGTGCTGATGTTGGAATTTACCGACCGCTATTACCGTTCCTGCGCGCGGCGGATTGGCCGACCGCAGTGGCCGGGACCTAGAAGTTCTTTCCGCTTGTTGCTGCGCGCTTTCCCTGCGTTCTTATCCAAGCGTATGACGCTGAAGCGGGTACGACAAATTGAACGCAATTTGCTCGCCGCTGCTCAGCAAACTGAGATTACGGATTGGAATTGAGTTGCAAGCCGTGGTCGGCGGATTGGTTTCTAGGCAGCGAACGGATTGGAATCCGAACCGGCTGAATCGGCGCTAGCTTGGTTGCGATTGCCGCCTTCCCAACCACCATCGGCGGCAGTGGCGAGGTATTCGCGTACGCTAAAGCCGTCGACTTCAATGACGTCGTCGCGCATCTTTTCGGCAGCACGAACTTGTTCCACCTCGGCGGTAGTCAACACGCCGGCGCGCACCGCCGCATCCAGCATGGTCAACGGCTTGCCTTTGGGCAGTAAGCGCTTGCGGATTGCGGTGCGAATCTTGGCGACCGTTTGATCGGCTTGCACACAGGCGGCGAAGGCAGCTTCTAATCGAACCACCGGTTCATCGGCTGCAGTCGGTTGGTAAAGCAGATCGAACAATCGATCGCGCTGTTCGCCTGGCGTTTGCATGAGCTTGGCGACCTTGTTGACGTCGCCGTCCGTGGCACCGCGGCCTAGGCTATTCATCCGCCCCCACAATTGAACTGGGCCGCGGACCACGGCGCCAATGCCGGGTGCGTCGAATTTGGCGAAGATACCGTCAAAGGCTGCTTGGATGTTGGCCATCGCCGTATCCATGGAGTGACGGAACAATGGCAAGTCTTCCTTCGGCCGGCCATCGGCTTCAAAGCGATGCACGGTGGCTGAGGCAAGGAACATCCATGAGAGCGCGTCGGAGAAACGGCCGGTCAGGATTTCCTTGCGCTTCAAATTGCCGCCGTACGCGGCCATCGCCACGTCGGCGTAGAAAGCGAAAGTGGCGGACGACCACGAAAGTTTTTGCAGGTAACGCCGGGACGGTCCCTCGATCGGACAACTAGCCAAATAACCGCGACTGGCGGTCAACAACAAGGAACGCGAAGCATTGCGAATGACATGTCCGACGTGACCCCAGAAGGCATCATCGAATTCGCTAAGGTCGCCGTTTTGCAAGGCGGAAATCTCGCGGTAGGCAAAGGGATGGCAGCGAATCGCGCCTTGACCAAAGATCATCAACGTTCGGGTGAGGATGTTGGCTCCTTCCACCGTAATGCTGATTGGTGCAGCAAAGTAAGCATGGGCCAACAGGTTGCGCGGTCCACAAGAAATCCCGGCGCCGCCAAGGATGTCCATTGCATCATTGATGTTGTCGCGGAAACCCTCGGTGAAGTAATACTTCGAAATCGCCGACGCCACCGCTGGCTTGGCCCCACCATCCAACGCACCCGACGTAATCCGTCGCGCCGACTCCAAGGTGTAAGCAGAAGCGCCAATCCGCGCCATCGGCTCAGCAATGCCTTCGAACTTGCCAATGCTCAATCCAAATTGTTTGCGCACAGCAGCGTACGCGCCGGTGGCACGGCACAGCATTTTTGAACCAGCCGCACTTTGCGCCGGGAGCATGATGCCGCGACCGGCGGCAAGCTGTTCCATCAACATGCGCCAGCCTTGGCCCGCACGCTCAGGGCCGCCAATGATGGCGTCAATCGGCACTTCTACGTTGTGCCCTTCAAACGGGCAGTTGTAAAACGGCACTCCAAGCGGGTCGTGCTGACGGCCGCGGACAACGCCAGGGGTATCGGCCGAAATTAAGGCACAGGTAATGCCAGGATGCGGATCGCCACCCAGCAGCATGTCTGGGTCTTCCAACTTAAAGGCCATGCCAATCAGCGAGGCTACCGAAGCAAGGGTGATGTACCGTTTGCGCCAATTCAAGCGCAACATCAACTCACCATTTTCGGCGCGATAAACGACGCCACGAGCCGTCATCGAACCGGCATCGGATCCAGCGTTGGGTTCGGTCAAAGCAAAGCAAGGAATGTCCTTACCGGTAGCTAGGCGCGGCAAGTACTTTTCCTTTTGCTCGTCGGTGCCGTAGTGCAGCAGCAGTTCAGCTGGCCCCAATGAGTTCGGCACCATTGCGGTGATTCCAAGCGGAATACTGCGCGAACTTAGCTTGCCGATAACCGCGCTGACTGCACTGGCCGACAACTCCAAACCGCCGTATTTTTTCGGAATGATCATGCCGAAAAAACGCTTATCGGCGAGTTGCTGCCACGCTTCCGGCGGCAAATCACGGTGCTGAAAAACTTCCCAGTCATCGACGACCGAACAAATGTCCGCCACGGGGCCTTCGAGGAAATCCTTTTCCTCATTGCTCAACTCGGGCACCGGAATGTTCAGCAAACGATCCAGGTCGGGCTTGCCGCCGAAGAATTCGCCTTCGATCCAAACTGTTCCGGCCTCTAGAGCTTCTTTCTCAGTAGTAGAAATTTGTGGCAGCAAGCCGGCGGCGCGCATCCAGCCCATCAACGGCTTGGATAGCAAGGTACGGCGCACCGGGACCAAGCAGAACAACACCACAAAGGCGGCGAAGATTGACCAAAGCACTGTGCTGGCTCCGGTCCACAAAAGCACCAAGCCAAGGGCGGCAGCCCAAGCAACAAGCGGTGCACCCAAAAAGCCCAAAGCCAGGCCAAAGACGACTAGAAGTAAAAAGGTCATGAGGACGACTCTCCGGGGCCGGGGATGGCGTGGAGCGCGTTTTTCACGACGCCATCAAAGAACTGGAAGATGTTGAGACGGAAGTCCAGTCGCTGCGATTGATGCAATGCGACTGCGCCGTGCAATTGAGCCCACACCACGTGGGCTTGAAGTTGGTCGATGTCGGTTTCCTTTCCTGGTCGACCCGCGGCTTCGGCCAAGGTCGAAGCGAATAAATCAAGATTGCGCCGAGCCCTGCGGTAAAGAGCTTGCGGGTAGCGCTTCATGTGCTCCGGGTGGAGCTGGAAGATGATCTCGTAAAACTCGCGGTTGTCGATGGCGAAATTCAGAAATGCCCGACACAACCGCTCGCAACGCCGACGTGGATCTTTGACCCCTTCCGTGGAACCAACCAGTTGTTGATTGAGGCGATCCAAACCTTCATCAATCAGGGCGTGGAGGAGGTCGTCCTTGTCTTTGAAATAAAGATAAATGCTGGTCGCCGTACAGCCGCTGGCCGAAGCAATCTTTCGCATGGACAGGCTGCGATACCCTTGGGCAAGCATCTCGCGGCGGGCTTCATCGAGGATGAGGTCGCGGAGATCTTTGTTGGGTTTCGCTCGGGCCATTGGCTGTACAGCAGGAAGGCGGGGGGCAGCAAGCGCTGGTTTACGCTGTTAACTTTACACCGTTAACTGTAGACAATTTGCCAGCAATTGCAAGGACCCGTTCTATCGGCCAGATTCCGGTTCGGGCTGCACTAAGCGGTCAACGGGAGCATAATGGTTGCCTCCCATTCGCCCTAAAGCATTAAATTTGCTTGGGTTAACGCGCCCATCGGCATCTAACCAGTCCTTAGGAAGCACAAATGCGAGCACTTCGCCGATCAAGTAATCGACCGGGCCGTTGCCCAGCTCCAAATGCTGATGAAGCTGGCACTCCAACCGAAAGGACGCGCATTCCAAACTTGGCGACTCGACCATTTGGCTAGAAACCAGCTTGAGGCCTAGTTTTTCCGCCTCGCTTTGCTCCGATGGCAGGCTCTGTCCCGAATCGGCGATGTCTTGCAAGTGCCGAGTTTCCGCCAAATGCACCACGAATTCACGGGTCTGGAGGATGTTGGCAGCCGTGTCCTTGGGTCGACCATCGCGCTGCCGTGCAATTCCCAGCCCAATCATTGGCGGGTCGCCGCAGATGCCACCATAAAAACTAAAGGGCGCAAGGTTGTTTTCCCCCTTTTGGCTGGTGCTACTGACCCACGCAATCGGCCTTGGGACCAGCGCGCTGATCAGCATGAAGTAGTTTTTGGACGGGCTGAGCTGGTCAGAACGCAGGGTGACGAAGTCGGACACCACCGCATTGTGCCGTCGACTGCAAAAGAATTGAATTGACGGCGTTAACTTTACGGTGTTAACCTGCCGTTATTACCCAATAGCATGCTCGCCCATAATCTCACCCAAGATGGCCCGCCTATTGTGCTGGCAGCAGGCCTCCGCTCGCCGTGGGTCAAAGCTGGCGGTGCCTACAAAAACGACGATGCTGGCCACCTTGGCGGTGTCGTCGCCCGCGAACTTTTAAGTAGGACTGGCCTCGATCCCGCCATCCTCGATGAAGTCATCGTTGGTTGCGTGGGTCCGCCCCACGATCAAGCCAACATTGGCCGTGTCATCGCGCTGCGGGCTGGCGTGCCGCAGTCCGTGCCTGCACGCACCGTCGCCCGAAACTGCGCGAGTGGCATCGAGGCGGTGACTTCGGCGATCGCCAACATCCGAGCGGGCTTTGGCGACACTTACCTCACTATGGGCGTCGAAGTCATGAGTGGCTATCCGCTGATCATGGGCCGTCGCCTAACCAGGTTCTTTGAGCGGATGATGAAGTCCCGCGGCCTTGGGCAGCAACTCGGCACCATGCTCAGCTTCCGCCCAAGCATGCTGAAGCCGAGGGTGGCACTGCTGGAAGGACTGACCGATCCGATCTCGGGCATGATTATGGGCAATACTGCCGAATTGATCGCCCGCGAATTCGACGTCAGCCGCGACCTCTGCGATGGTTTTGCATTGCGCAGCCATGAACGCGCCATTGCCGCCAGTAACCGCGGCCGCTTCGAACGCGAAATCGTCCCCCACCTACCGCTCGGCGCCAAAAAAGGTGCGCGTTCGGCCGAAACCGACGACGCCCCTCGCGCCGATCAATCGATGGCGCGACTGGCCAAGCTTCGCCCTTACTTTGAAAAACCGGATGGCGTGGTCACCGTAGGCAACGCATGCGGTATCACCGACGGCGCTGCGGCACTTCTGGTAACTACAGAAGCCAAAGCCGCCGAACTTAACTTGCAACCACTGGCAAGAATTCGCAGCTTTGCTTGGTCTGGCTGCGATCCGTCGCGAATGGGTTTGGGCCCTGTCTATTCTTCGGCAAGCGCCCTCGAAGCGGCTGGTTGCAAGCTAGCCGACATGGGCACCGTAGAAATCAACGAAGCCTTTGCTGCCCAAGTTTTGGCTTGCGCGCGCGCCTTCGAAGATAAGAAGTGGGCAGACAAAGTTGGCGTCAACAGCAATGTGCTGGGCGAGCTTGATTTGGGGAAAACCAATGTCAATGGCGGCGCCATCGCGCTCGGCCACCCAGTTGGTGCGACTGGTGCGCGGTTGTTGTTAACCGCCGCTCACGAAATGGAAGAGGGCGATCACGAACTCGCTCTAGCAACTCTCTGCATCGGCGGCGGCCAAGGCGGCGCCGTAGTCCTCGAACGGATGGCTTGATATGGACCTCACAGGACTACCTTTCCCTGAGAATTCGCCGGAACCGGGTGAATGCATTGAAATCCTCAATCCGGAGCCGGGCTTGGCGGTGGTCAAACTTGTGCCACCCCATCGCAGCTTGGCAGTGCTGGATGCACCCCTCCTTCGCGACCTTGAGCAAGCCGTTTCCGAACTAGAAGGGCGGCATGACTTAACCGGCGTTGTTTTCGCTGGCGCTGAACCGCTGAAGTTTGCTGCTGGCGCCGACGTCGACGGCATCAAGCACATCACCAACCCAGCCGACGTTCGTCGAGTGGTATTGGAAGTGCACAAACTTTTCCGACGGATCGAAAAGCTGCGTCCGCGCACCGTAGCGGCAGTCGGAGGACCGGTACCGGGCGGTGCATTCGAGCTGAGCCTTAGCTGCGATTACATCGTGGCGGCGAACCACAAGAAAACACGCATCGGTTTGCCCGAAACCATGCTCGGCATTATCCCGGGCTGGGGTGGCTCTCACCGCTTGCCCAAACGTATTGGCCTGCCAGCGGCGATGACCGCCATTTTGAGCGGTCGGCTTTACGTGGCGAAGCAGGCGAAGAAGCTGGGCATGATTGATCGTCTAACTGCGCCCGAGTATTTGCTGGGCATCGCGTCGGACATTGCGATGAAGCGTCAGTCACCGCGGCGCATGTCG
>CAZMDZ010000125.1:8614-9848 GCA_964565175.1 uncultured Planctomycetales bacterium | reverse complement strand
TGGGGAGCCGTTGCTCGATGCTTTTGATCGCCACAGCTTCCGGCGCGATGCTTATGCGCTGCCGTTGACCTTGAAAGCCGGCTGGAATGAGTTGACTTTGAAGTTGGGCGGCCGCGAACGCGGAGCGCAGTGGACGGCACGATTGACCGAACCTGCAACGGGTGCGCCGTTGCATTTGAATTCGGTGGATCAATCACCGGATGGAGTCTCGCCGCTGGAATTGAGCAGCGCGGCGGCTCCGGTTTATGACTTGACGGCGGCGCCTTGGCAGCAGATTGCAGGGTTGCGCTTTCAACTCGCACGCGCTGGTGATGAGCATGACAACGCACGCATTTGGTTCCGTCGCTCGTTGCTGGAGGAGTTGGATCAATCCATGCCCAGCAGCAGTCATCCGGGACGTGCGTCGGCGGCTAAGGCTTCGGCCTTAGATGCAAACAACGTGCGCTATGGCATTCAATACGCGCGCACTTTGTCGCAGCATCAAGAGTTGGCAGCGGAGAAAGACGTCAACCCTTGGATGCAGCAGTTGCATCATGTGCTTGAATTAGAGCCGGGATTGCCGCGGGCGTTGCGGCATTTGGCGCGGCATGCTTGTTACAACCAGCCGACTTATTTACGCGCGCTGCGCTTGCTAGATGAAGCGGCGCAACGCGATGGCCAAAGTGTATTGGCGATGTTGTTGCGCGCTCAGGTTTTGACGCGAATGGATGAAGATGCGTTGGCCACCCACACCATGCGTAGTTTGGTGAAGCATGAACGCATTCGTGATTACCCACGCGTGATGTTGCGGGCGCTGGATTCGCTGAGCGCGGCTGAGCGGTTGTTTCGCCATTACGAATTCATTGTTGGCGCGCACTACTTCCCGTCGGCGATCCGAGTCTATTCAAGCAAAGCGCGGTTGCGAGACACTTCGGTTGATTCGTTGATGATGCAGGCGAAGTTGCATCAGCAATGGTCGTCGTGGGGATTGGGTTGGCGCAAGGACATCGCCATGCGTTTGATCGCTGGCGGCCGATTGGACGACGCCATGGGCATGTTGGCCGAGGCGCAGATGCTGTCGCCGGAAAACGCTGAGATCTACAAGTTGATGGCGCGCGCCCACTGGTTGGCCGGTCGTGAAGATTCAGCGATTGCCGCCTTGGAAGAAGAGTTGCGGCTGGATTTCAACGCCGGAGATGACCGCCGTTTGTTGCAGCACCTGCGGCGTTGGCGTCCGGTGCAGCTCCGCGCGAGG
>CAZMDZ010000125.1:0-8604 GCA_964565175.1 uncultured Planctomycetales bacterium | reverse complement strand
CAGAATCAGGAACCGTTGCACTTGGTGTTGGAGCGAGTCGCCGCCCTGCA
This sequence comes from uncultured Planctomycetales bacterium, assembly GCA_964565175.1. Classification (GTDB taxonomy): domain Bacteria; phylum Planctomycetota; class UBA1135; order UBA1135; family UBA1135; genus JACNIZ01. The sequence continues at coordinate 8,554 of CAZMDZ010000125.1, read as the reverse complement.
ACAAAACCTAGGCGATGCAACGGTCACCGAAGACGAATCCTCCAGCTTCGAAACCCTGCTCAAACGCGTCGTCATCAAAGTCCACCCCGACGGCACCGCTCACCGCTACAACCGCCTGGTCCGGCGCGTCCTCAATGAACGCGGCGCGCGCGACTTGGACCGGATCAGCTTTTATGGCGCGCCCGGCAATCAAGAAGTGCGCATTTTGACCGCCAACGTCCACCATGCCGATGGCCGTATCAACGAAGCATCGACCAGCCGCAGTGGTCGTTACGGCGGCACTGGCGTTGACCTCCCGCCGCTCAATACTGGCGATGTCATCGATATCGAATACCGCCTCGACGATCTGCGCGTCACCTTCTTCGGCAATTACTTCTCCCTCGACGAGACCCTCGCCGACACCTTCACCACCCCCACCTGGCTCAGCGAAATCACCCTGCTGATACCCGACAAATTCCCGTTGGCTTTGCACCAGCGCGGTTTTAAAAACGCCGCCCACCACGAAGTGCTCGCGGACGGCAGTCATCGCTATCAATGGCAGCTGCAACAACTGGACGCCATCTCGATCGAAGCTGGCATGCCACCGCCCACCGAAACCGCGCCGATGGTGCAAGCTTCAAGCTACGCCGACTGGCAGCAGTTTGCGACCTGGTGGTGGGACCTGATCGAAGAAGAAATCCGCGTGTCTCCGGCGATGCAAACCAAGATCGCCGAGCTCACCGCCACCGCCACCACCAACGAAGAAAAGCTAACCGCAATCTACAACTTCGTCATCACCGACATTCGCTACAACGCATGGGAGTTCGGCGTGCACGGCTATCAACCCTATAGCGCGCCCGTGATTTTCAGCCGCGGTTTTGGCGACTGCAAAGACAAAGCGATTCTGTTGCGTGCAATGCTGGGCGAGGTTGGCATTGAATCCTACCCAGTGTTGATTCAATCCGCCGGTCGCCGCGAACAAGAAGACCTGACTCTGGCAATGGTCAATCACTTCAACCACTGCATTGCTTACATCCCGCAACAAGCCGGTCTAGAAGAACGCTTCCTCGACGGCACCGCGCGCCTGCACCCACTCAACGTCCTGCCTGAATCGGATCAAGGCGCCGAAGTCCTGGTCGTCAAACCCGACGGCGCCGAGCGCAAAAAGATCCCCTTCACCAGCGCCGAGCAAAATCGCATGGAGCATCGCTTCGAAGTCGACCTCACCGATCCCAACGGCCCAGTGGTGCGCTACACGCGCATTGCCCACGGTCGCTTTGACGTTGGCACCCGGCATGGTTTTACCGGCAGTGTGGAGCAACAAAAAGAACGCGCCGAAGCTTTGATCACCTCGCTGTTCGGATCATTGGATGGCGAATTAGAGCTTGCCCAATGGCCTGACTTCGAAGATCTCTCTGTACCGATGCAAATGACCTTCGTCGCCCGCCCCACCTCGATTGGCCGCAGTGGCGATCGCGGCATGGAGTTACCGGTTAGCTTTGACCGCCTGAAGTTACTGCAAAGCGTCGGCAGCGAGTCGACGCGCGGCACCGCCCTGCTGATGGCTTCCGCTTGGAGCCAGAGCGGTCAAATTCAATACAAGCTGCCGGCCTCTGCGCGCACCGAGGCGCTGGCCGCTGTCAACCTGCAATCCGATCTACTCGATTATCACCGCGACTGCAAAGTCGACGGCACCACCATCACCTTGCGCGAAGACTTCCGCGTCAAGCAACATCGCATTCCCGCCGCCGCCTACGACAGCTTCCGCCAAAGCTGCCGCCAAATCGACGACGCCCAAAACCAGTTCCTTCAGATCGACCTGCAGCCATGATCTTTCTCTCTTTCATCCTCAGCCTCGCTGCGTCGCCCTGCGCACAAATCGCTAACCGCGCGGAGCCCATCGCTGCGTCGGCTACCGCAACAGCACTTACCGCGGCGCCCATCGCCCCAGCCACGAACGCGACCAGTGCCGAACGATTATCGCCGGAATTCATCCTCAATCACCCGGGCCACGTCACCGCCAATTACAACGCGGTGCAACGCGACTTGATCGCCGCTCTGGAGCAAGAACCGAACTCCGCCTACGCGGCCGATGCGCTGACCATGCTCAGTGAAATCAGCTTCCTCTGCGACGAAGAAATTGCCATCCATCGCTGGGCGGACTTGGTTAAAAAAATCAATCACCCCGACGCCTCGCGCAAAGTACGCAAGCGTTTGCTGCGGGAGCTCGATCGACGCCTCTACCGCGAAGCCGAACTCGACATCCCGACCGATTTATTCGCAGACTACATCACCAACTGGGCGGTGGTTGGACCGTTTGGATCCACTTCCTGCACCGTGCCGTTGGACCTGCCTCCAGCCGCAGACGCGCCGGTCAATCGCCTTCAGCGCAAGTATTACTCGCCCTGGGGTAGCTCGCTGACCTGGAACGAACTCAAGCGCCGCCCCAATTCCACCCGCGTTTCCCCGGCCAAGCTAGTCCCCGGTCAAGTCGGCTGCGGCTACCTGCTTGCTTACGTCAACAGTGCGCCGCAACCCGCTCAACTCGAGCTCTATTGCGACGAGGATGTCGACGTCTTCTGGAACGGCCAACTTCTCACTCAAAAACGCGGCTATCAATCGGCCGACGGTCAAAGTCGTTTGTTGCTGCCGCTGCAACTGGCGCAGCAAAATCTACTACTGATCCGTTTCGACGCCGACACCGCGCCAGAAATCGCCGCCCGCTTGCTCACATCAGGCGGTGCTTCTGCCGTACAAGAAGCAGGTCTGCCCGGCATTCAGCAAATGCTCGAGCAACCGCCCACCGCGTGGCAACAGAACTTCGGCGCCTATCCGATCGCCAGCGAATCTTTTCATCAACAGCAAAGCCGTCAACGCCTCGACCCCACTCTTAGCGACGGCGACCGCATGATTCGCATGCACGCCAACTACCGCCATGGCCGCGTCGACCGAGCCTTGGCGGAAAAGATGCCCAACGACGATCAATGGCTCAGCACTTGGGTGCGTCTGCGCCATCATGCCTTGGCCGAAGCTTGGCATTTACCGGCTGAAGTTCGTCGGCGCGAGCAGTTGGCGGCGGAGGTGCTGCTGGAACAATTGGCGGTAGTCGATGCGCGCATTGAAATCCGCAAAGTTTTTCGTTTCATGGGCGAAGACAAATTGGAGCAGGGCATTGAACTCGCCCAACGCTTAGCCAGCGATTACCTTGGCGTTCCTTACTTGGAATTTCTCGCCATCCAAGGCTTGGGCAACCTCGATCCGACCGGATTAATGGTACGGAATCAAACCCTTGCTTTCGTCGAACGTTTTCCCCATCACGGCCCGGCTTGGATGGGCATGTTCGGTTTTGCCCGCCGCAGCCAGCAGCCGGACTTGGCCGTCCATTACTTGCACCAAGCGCTGCTCGCCGACGGCTCTCAAACCCGCGTCCTGTCTAACTTGCTCGATCAACTGGTGGAAAGCACCGCTGACCAACGGCAGTTCGCGCGCAAGTTATTCCAAAAGCGCGACCGCCTCTATCCGCAATCATCGAATACTCGAAGCTGGCGGCGTCGCTTGATGGAAGAGCGCAACTTGGTCGGCGAGATACGCCAGGAGATGGAGCAAGCCCTCGCCAAGCGACCCTTTGCCGTCGGCCGCCATCACAGCTTGATTGAGCACTACCTGGAGCATGGCGAACTGGACCTGGCCCGTGAGCGCATTCAAAAGTTGATGGCGAAACATCCCGGCGGCAACAGCTGGGCATCGACCTTGCACTTGCTGGGCGTCACTCCGCCGGAAGAACAATTTTTCGACGACTTCGGCCCCGACCGCGCCACCGCTCTCGCCGACGCCGAGCAAGCCACCGACGCCTCCACCGCATTGGTGCTGGATTCCGGCATGTATTACTTCTACGCCGACGGCTCCCATCGGCGCTTGACTCACACCATTTCCAAAGCGCTCGACCGCAAAGGTACCGAAGCGTTGCATGAGCAAAGCGCTTCTTCGGGCACGCGGATCGCGCGCGTCATCCGCCCGGATGGCCAGGTGTTTGAACCGGTGTTGGTCGACCGCAATTGGGTAATGCCTGCGCTGAACCCAGGCGACTTGGTCGAAATTCAATTTGCCTCTTTCCATGATGGCATTCCGGGCGCGGCGCCAGATCCTGGTTGGTGGCGTTTTGCATCCTTCCAACAGCCGTTTGTCCTCAGTCGCTACGTGGTTTACTTGCCGAGTTCGCTCAAGGGCGAATGGCGCAAATTCCAATTCGACGGTGAGCATCAACAAGTCCCGTGGCGCGACGGCACCGTGCACATTTTCAGCAAACGCTTGTCGCCTCGTTTTGAAGAAGAACCGCTGCGCCCCAGCGACGATGAAGTGCTGCCATGGGTGCAATACGGCACCGATATGGACTTGGAGGAAGCTGCGGCGACCTTCCGCTGGACCTTCACTCAAGTCGAAGCTGTACCTGCTGATTTGCTCGAACCGCTGCAACAAGTGCTGCGCGAACTTCCCGCCGCGGACCACAAACTACCGCTGGCCGCGCAGCAACAGCAACGCGCGCGCGCCATCTACGACTGGGTCACCGAGCACGTGCAAGACTTCAGCGACATGACGCCGATGTCGGAGGTTTATCACAGCAAACGCGGCTATCCCATCGGCTTGATCGCTGCGTTGCTGCGTATGGATGACATCCCCTTCGAATGGGCAATCGCCTATCCGGCAAGCGCTCCGCAACTGCTTGCCAAGCCAGCCAACGCCTTCGGCAGTGAGGATGATTTCGGCCAACTACTGCTCCACTTCCCGGACACCACCGACCCGAATCATGCATGGATGGCGCTGCCCTTTGGCGGCCGCGGCTTCCCCTTCCTCCGCATTCCGCCCGACCTCGCTGGCGCCACCGTCATGGTGCTCGGCGCCGACGGCCGACGCATGGAGACCCTGCCGATCGATGCCTTAAAACAAAGCTGGGATACCGACTTTTCGGTCACTTACAGCTTGCAGGCGGATCGCAGCGCAACGACCAGTGGTTCGGTGCGCATCACCACCGCCCAGGGATCGTTGATGCGCGAGCGCGTGTTGAATACGGAACCAGAGCAACGTTCGCAAATCGCCCGTCAAATCGTCAGCAGTTTGGTGCCGGGAATGGATCTGGAGAGTTGGGAGTTCCTCAACCTGCAGCAGCGCGGTGCCGATTTTGAGCTTCAGTTCCATGGCACCGTTCCCAACTTCGTGCTTGGCAAAGAAGGGAAAAATGGCTGTCGCCTGCGCTTGCAGCCAATGCAATTGGCCAATGCGTTTGGCGCGGTGGAACGCGAATGGCCGCTGGCTTTCCGCGTCATCTCGCGCTTGCGCTGGCAGATTGAAGTGCAAAGCAACGGTCTTTACACCATTGAGTACGGGCCCGAGTCTTTCCTCGATCAGCGCCTAGGTTTTGGCTATCGCTTTGACGTGGAAAAAGATGCCGACCGACTCAAAGTTGTGCGTGAAGTCGAGATTGCTGGCTTGTGGCTTGAGCCAGAAGAATTGGCACCTTTTCTTGAAATTGCCAACCAGCAAGAGCAGGAAGAAAAACGAGCAGTGCGCCTCATTGCCAAGCCTGAATAGGCCGCCAGCGGACGGACTGTGATCGACCTCGCGCTGGCCGCTAGGCGGTGATCGGCTGGAACTTCGAGCAACGAGCAAACTCGCTGAGTTTTTGCATCGAGCCTTGCCATTCGCCGTCGAACATATCGGCGGCGATTTGACCTTCGGAGCGGCCATCCTCCAACAAGTTGATCAACGGCTGCAAATAAACGGCATCGCTAGGTGCCAACACACAAAGGTCGACGAAGTCGCGAGCCATATCGAGCAAAGTCTCACCGCCGTCGCTGCGTTGAGTAACAGGTAATGGAGTGGCTAAACCCAAGCGATGGGCTTCTAGCCAAGTGCTCTGCAACTCGTCGTCGCGCCAGTCAGCAACCATTTCCCACGCTTGCTGCAAAGCCTGTTCGTGATAAAACACGCCTTGGATCAAGGCAGCCAACGACATTGTCATCGGCGGACACAAGGTATCGGTGCATCGCAGCTCTAACTGCGGACGGAAACGCACCTCAGGGAACGGCGTCGATAAATGCATCTCCCAGTCTTCTTCGGTGGCGTCGCCGCGCTCCAAATGCTGACGGAAAGTGGTGCCGCGCATGTCGACGTAACCGTCTTGGCGATGAATGAACAGCATCGACAAATCCAAAGTCCAATTCAGATAATCTTCAAAGCTGCTATCCGCCGCCATCAGCGACGGCACCATGCCGCAACGCGCTGGGTCGGTGCGGCTCCAAACATGACCACGCCATGAGGCAAAACCGCTGTTGCGGCCATCGCAGATACTGGAGTTGGCGAACAGTGCAGTGAACAACGGCGCCAAGCGGAACATGGTGCGCATTTTGTGCATCGCATCCTGTTCGTCGCTGTGGTCGAAGTTGATCTGCACGCCGCAAGTCGCCTTCATCATCCAAGTTCCGAGGTCGCCGGTGCTTTGCAGGTACGGCTCCAAGATGTCGTAGCGCGCTTTGGGTATGCGGGTGATTTGATCCGGCCCGACTTGCGGTTGCGCGCCGACGGCTAAAAACTGCAGATCTCGCCCCGCCTTAGCTTGATCTAACAAGCGTACGTATCCGGCGATCTCTTCAGCGATTTGGCTCAAACTTGCGCACGGCGTCGAACCAAACTCGATCTGCGCCCCCGGTTCAATGGTGATGGCACGGCCATCGCTGGCCTTCAAACCGAACAGGTATTCCCCTTCCGAAATCGGCTGCCAACCGGTCATTTGCACCAACTCGTGCAGTAATTCGCGGACGCCACCAGCGCCCAAATATGGCACCGGCATACAGTTCAAATCGGTTACGAACTGCTCGTATTCCACACCCAATCGCCAATCTGCGCGCGGACGATGACCGCGCTCAAAGAAGTCTACGAGGGTTCCCTTCTTCAGTAGTGGCATGGCAAATGGCGGAGGTGCATGGGAATCGAACCCACCGGGCCTGGCCGAACCAGTCCCCAACGGCTTTGAAGGCCGGGCAGGACGCCAGCCCTGATCCACCTCCGACCAGCCTCTATTCTAACGCGGCGACCACGATGATTTCTCGGTCCCCCAGAATTGCAATTGGCCGCTTTCCGCCGCACTAATCAACCAGTCGCCGTCAGTGGGAAATTGCAAAGCATGCACCGCGGTTTCATGGGCTTGCCAAAGGCTACATTCACCGCCGGTGCGAGCATTCCACACCCGCACTTTGCCGTCTTCAAAGCCACCGGCCAATGTGGTTTCACGGCCGTGCCAAGCGAGCGAAGTCAAGCCATCGGCTTCCAGCGGCAACCAGTCCACTTGATCTTCGAGAGGCAAATCACCGCCCTCGACAGCAAACAGCAGAACTCCGCGACTCGTCACCACAGCGACGCCATTGCCGCCAGCACCGTCGCTGCTTCGAGGCGTCATGAATTTGGCAAATCCATAACGGTCAGGGGCGGCTAAATCGTAGGACTTGATCAGCGGCCAATCTTCTCTGCTGGTATCCAGGACTTGCAAACTGCGCTCGCGGAGCAACCACAAGCGCTGCCTGCCATCCCAATGCATGCCGCGCACACTTTCCCGCTGTTGGAGATTTTCCAGCAGCGTTTGCGGGAACTCTTTGGCTTGGCCACGGTCGACGTCGAACCAATGGAACTGGCGTTGATTGCGAATCAACAAAAGTTGGCTGCCTTCAGGGGAAAACGCCATCACTGACCGGTCGGCACTGGGGCGGTCGGCACTGGGGCGGTCATCGCTGAGGCGGTCATTGCTTGGGCGACTTGAGTCGCCATCTTGCAGGACCGTGCGCAAGCCGGTTGCCGTTGCGGTAAGCCACAACGCACCGCTCTCACTCATGGTTGCCAGCAGTTGTCCGTCACGGGAAAGAGCCATCGATTGTACTTCACCTTCGGCGTGATCAAAAGTGGCGAAAGGTTGACCGCTTGCTTGGTTCCAAGCCATCAGCTTGCCTTCTGAATCGGCTACCGCCATGACCTTCGATTCACTGAAGGTCGCGTTTTGCGCCACCGGTGGAGACGACGGGTCCAGAAGGCGATCCGAATCTCCCTGCACATGCCATAAATGAACCGCACCATCATCGCCACCGGTAGCCACAAATTCACCCGTTGGACTGAGGCGGACGACGTTGGTAAAGGCGAAATGAGCGCGCCACTGGTCGCGCACTTGCAGCTGGTTCTGGTCGGTCCAATGAACCTCGCTGACCATTCCAGCTTTGTCCCCAAGTATAAAGCTACGATCACCAAGCATGCCAATCGAATTCAACGCGGTGGCGAGGTAGCGATCCCCGGACAAAAATCGAAGGTCGTAGACCAGCTCGGTATGAGCTTGCAATGTTTGGATCACCGGCAGGCCGGTAGTCGTCGACAAAACATCTACGCCATAGCTGCCGTTGGCGATGGCGATGAGTTTTCCATCGGAAGACACGTCCATGAAGACGGCTCGCGGATCGACCGTTGCCGTCATCATCGTTGTGCCTTGCGCGAGTTCCCAAACGTGAACTTCACCAGCGTCGTCACAGCTTGCAACCCAATC
>CAZMDZ010000124.1:0-9923 GCA_964565175.1 uncultured Planctomycetales bacterium | reverse complement strand
ACCTTGGGCGGTAGTTCAATATTTCCCCAGTCATACGGTTCAAAATATTGGCGCGGTGCCACGAACGGCACATGCGGCCTGACAAAACCGACGGCGAGGAAAAAGGGTTGCTCGCGCTTCTTGTATTGCTTCAGCAACTCGCAAGCTTTGACCGCCGTTTTGCCATCGGAATGAACAAGATCATCACCATCGGCGATCACTAACTCGAGGGTGTTGCCGCCTTTTGGCTTTTTGCTTCCGTCGACATTGTGCTCGAGCAATTCGCCATCACCCGCAGCTTTCCATTCAGGGCCTTGGCTGTTGAATCGCTCCACCCATGAATGCACATCGTCTTTGCCGTTGTTTCCTTTTTCGATATCACCCGGCACGCCCATGTGGTAAATCTTGCTGACGCGCGCGGCGTGGTATCCATTTTGAATGAAGTGCTGACTCCAAGTTGCGCGGTCGCCAATGTTTTTGCGCCCGCTAACGTAGCCAAAAGTGCCGGTCGCATGCGGGTAATAGCCCGACATAAACGACGCCCGCGACGGTCCACAAACTGGAAACTGACAAAAGGTCCGCGTGTAGCGCACACCTTGGGCCGCCAACGCATCGATGTTCGGAGTTTGGCAAACCTCGTTGCCGTAACACGAAAGCGCGCCAGCGGCGAGGTCGTCGGAAATGAGGAATAAGACGTTGAGGGGCTTCTCTGGATCTCCGCCCGGATTGGAAAGAGAAACTGGGCTCGAGGCTTTCGCTGCACAGGCGAAGGCCAAAAGGAAGGCGAGGCGGCAAAGGGTTCTGGGCATTCTCATGATTGGGCGACCTTAAAGATACACCAGGCAGAGATCGCCCCCGAGCATGATTTCCCGATTGGCCTTCATGCCAAGTTTTTCCAAGATTCGAATCGAGGCATGATTCCCGGGAGAGACCACGCCACCGATTTGCTCAAGCCGCAATTCCTTGCGTCCATATGCACACACCGCCCGCGCAGCTTCCAGCGCATAACCATTCCCCCAATGGCGCGCCAGCAGCGCAAAGCCGACGTCGATCAAGCCGTGATCCTTGCGTTCCAACAATCCGCAAACGCCCACGGTGGTGCCGCAGATTTTGGTTTGGATAGCGTATTGGCCAAAACCATCTCGATCTTGATTGGTCCACGGACCGTTGCGAACGAAAGTCCGCGCCTGGTCAATGGTGCGGATCTTTTTGTCACTGATGAACTCAATAAAGGCGGGTTCGTTCACCAACTCCAACACGAAAGCGGCGTCGGTGATTTCCAGTTCACGGAGGAATAGCCGGTCCGATTCGCAGAGTAATTTCATTGGCGTTTGAGGTGGTCCATCAACCAGCAGTTGAGTTTAGACACGAGGCTGTTTTCCGTTGGAGGAGTCCTCATTTTGCTTTGCTTCCATTTTTGTCGCCTGCAGCTCCAGCCATCGATCCGTAGAGCCCTAGGACGAACATCACCATGCCGATCAGGCTCAAAATCGCTAACCAAACCTCGTTGGGGTACTGGCGTTCTGTTTGCTCATATCCGGTCATGTTTTCATTCCTTCCGATGGGTCTGGAGTCGAGGTCACGGTCGCGATCCTCGCCAGGAACTCGAGTTGTTTCATGTAGCTATTGCCAGCGGTGAATCTTAATTCGCTTTTTCTGCTGCAACACTCTTGCCAAAGTTCATTTAACGACTTCTGGTCGTCGCTCGCTAGCTTCCCCTTATTTTCCACGCAGCTGCCGACCAAGCTAGCCACTGCAAGGTCTAAGCCAACCAATGAAGTCAACAGATCACTCTTGATGTCATCGCTGGATGGGAATTCCAGAACTTGGTGCGCCTCCCATAATTCAGCGAGCGCATTCGCTTCGTACAGGAGGTTGTGCAGAATGTGGGTGAGATCGAACATCCCGAATGACTGCGGCCGCAACACTCCGTCGGCGTCGGGGCGGTGAATTTCAAAAGCTTCATGGACATTTTCATACCAAATGACCCAAGGTCCAATCCGCCCCGCCATCCAAGTCGGGCACAGTTTGTCGGTCGCTTCCCAAAATACTTCCTTAGGGCGAATGCGAATGGCTTCGAACAAAGCGCGCTGCTGGGGCGTGCAGTGCTCCAAATCGTCGGTCAAAATTTCTTCTGCTTGCTCAATTGTCACCGCTTCATATTCTTCTAGCGGTTCATCCAACGCCGCGGCGTCCTGGCGCACAATGCCCTCGCACTCCAGCCGCAGCGCGAACATTTGCCTTGCCAACGGATGAAGAACCTTCCATTCAAATTCCTTTTGCCGACGTTTTCCAAAGCGTTTGTCTAAGACCGCCAAGGACTGCACAAGTGGGTCTTCATCGGCCAATGCTTGCTCAATGGTCAAATCGTGCACGATTGCCCAACAGGCTTTGTATGCATCTTGGCGCGACAGCTCGCCATAGCCCGGCGGCGCCACCGCCCAATCCGACCAGCCCAATTCCACATTCGCCTTCCGGCGGGTGCAAAAGTTGGCAACTTCTTTTCCGTCCAATGTCAACCACGCTCGCCCGCAGCCGCAATTTCCATAAGCGGTGCTAAAAATCGACACTCGCTTGTTGATCGCAGGCGCAAATTGGCCCTCAACTAGCATTTTCAGCTTCGACCACTTCACATCTTGGTCCCTGCAAAGAAGTTCTTCCATCCACTCCACACTGAGGTGCGATGGAAATGCTGGAGTACGCCTTGTTTTTTACCGTTCACTTTTTCCATATCGATCTCAGTCTAACGACGCCAACGACCCATGGAGCGAGACGGTATAATAGTGAGCAATGTACGCGGTCTTTTTCCACGCGACCTTCGGCGATCTCGACGACGAATACTTCGAACTTGGACCCGAACTTCGAGATTTAGCGCAAGAAGAGTTCGGTTGCACCAATTTCATTTCGGTGGATAACGGCAAAGAGGAGCTTTCTATTTCCTATTGGCCAACGCTGAAGCAACTGCGCGCTTGGCGGGATGATCCGCGGCATCAGGCGGCGATGGCCAAGGGAAAGGCCAAGTGGTACTCCGCTTACTTCACCGAGGTGGTGGAGTTGCTCGAACGCAATCACTAGGAAGCTGCAGTTTCCTTCCTCGACTCATAGCTTCCAGTCCACGGCCGCCGTTGCTGCTGCAATCAGGGGTTATTGGCGCGGCGCAATCGAAAGCCCAGTGCCGGTGTAAATGCGGTCAAAAGTCGTGCGCGGAGTTTCCGACAGGTCGACGCCTTCCACTTTGTCAGTGCCATCCCAAACTTGGAAGGTTAGGCACTCAAAGCAGATGATCAGCTCGCAAGTTTTGCCGCCGTGGTTGGCGATGATGGCGTGACGCGGGTTGAAGCATGCCGCCACCATGCCATTATTTTCCTTGGCTCCGTCGCCCAGAGCTTGAAGCAGTTCGTGCCGAAGCGCCCGATCGGTGATCGTAGTGCGGCCGCGGACGGTATAGCCATGCAAAGTGGAGGGGTCAGCCAGCGTTTCTTTGGTCGGCCAATCTGGATTGAGGGCCACCAGTTCTAGTTCGGCTGCCTGGAACAAGACATCGCGATGCTCTTGGGCGAGTTCCTCGCCAAAGTCCACGCTCAATGGCCCAACTTCAGCTTCAGAATCCGATGAGCTGCAGGAAGCCATCGCCAATCCGGCGAGGAGGAGTAGAGCCGAGGCAAATTTGAGCATGACCAATGATAGGGGATTATTTCTTCTTCCACTCATCCAACAGCTTGACGATCTCCTTGTACTTCCCCTTTTTGGCTAAGGCTCGGGCGTTGAAGCCGGAGGCCTCGTAATTCCAATCTGCACCATGCTCAAGGAGCGTCTTGGTGATTTCCAAGTATCCCATTTCGCATGCGCGATGGAGGGCGGAGAAACCGCGGTTGTCGTTGGCGTTGACGTCGGCGCCGTGGTTGAGAAGTTGAAGCATTTGGGGCATCGAGGCGCTTTGCACCGCGTTCATTAAAGGTGTAGCGCCTTGGGAGGAACGCACGTCGACCGCCGATCCACGTTCAATCAGCCAGTCGGCGACGGCTGGATTGGGGCAAGCAAGCGCCCAGTGCAACGGCGCCAAACCGTCGGCGGCGAGCAGGTCGATGGGCAAGCCGGCGTCGAGGTGTTTTTGGATGCTAGGGAAGTCGCCTTGAGCAATGGCGATGTGCAAGAGCGAATGACTGCGCAGAGGGGCATCAGGGTTTTGCGCCTTCACTTCTTGCGCGGAGGCGAACCATGCGCGATTGCCAAAAGTGGAAAACGACCACATCGCAGCTTGTTGCGGGTCGTTCTCCATCCCCTTTGGCAGAAGGATGGGGTGGACCATGCCAATGGCATGGCTACGAATTAGATAGTCGAATAACCGCTCGGTCTGCTCAGTGATTTTTGGGTCCGAGCCAAAATCACCGCGGATCTCGGAAATCTCAAGGTGGTTCCCCGATTGCTCGCAGTTCGCAACCAAGTGCACGGTGCGCGACCAACTGCGCACGCAAATGATTTGATTGTTGTGGAAGAACAATGCCCACTTGTCCTCCATTTCACTGGGGACATGCAACACGCCGTCGGCAAGGATGTGGTCGATTGGGTAACGCAGCGTCGCTTTGGTTGTGGTGGTGGACTCTGGCATTTGACCGATGAAACTCGTTCCGTCGTCTTGCTGGAGCGAGTGCAGGTTCTTGGCCGAATCCTGATTCCCCGACATCGATTTCATGCTGAGCGTGAACGGCCGCAAGTCGAGCATGCGCACGCCCCATGGACTTTCCGGCGCTTCCAGCCAGCTGATTTTGGGCATGTCCTTCGCGGCTGTGCCCTGGCTGGGTGCGTTCTTTTTAGAGAACAGCTGTTTGAGTTTGTTCAGAACCATTGAGTGCTCCGTGCCTGATGATCTTAGGTCTTACTTCGGCGGTTGAGTGAGCTGATACTTGCGCAGATACAACTTGCGGTTGTAGCCGGACCAGTAGGGGGCTGATTGAAACATTGGGTTGCGTTCCAGCGTGGTTTCCCAGTGATTGAATTTCTCCAACAATCGCGCCGCAATTTCCGGCCGCTCGTCGATCAAGTTCTTCTCTTCGCCGACGTCTTCCGCCAAGTTGTAGAGTTGTGGAAGTTCACTGTTGGGGCGTAAGAGTTTCCAGTTGCCGTCGCGGATGGCCGAACCGCGCAGGGCGGTGCGCCAGTAAAGAGTGGGGTGTGGCGCGGTGTTGACTTCACCGCGGAAGTGCGGGTTCAAATTCACCGAATCATAGATCGGCCATTTCTTCTTTCGCCGTCCTTCGCGTGGTTGTGGTTCCCCCGGCTTCGGTGCTTCTCCACCCGCCGCGCTGACGAAAGTCGCCATGAAATCTAGCGCGCTGAGCGGCTGCCGGAAAACCTGCGGTTCCCATTTTGCTGGCCAAGTCAAAATCATCGGCACGCGAATACCACCTTCCAGGTAAGTGCCTTTGGTTCCACGCAACGGTGCGTTGATTGCATTGCTGACCTCGACCGAGCCGCCGTTGTCCGACATAAAAACGATCAATGTGTTCGCCAGCTCGCCACTGCGTTCGAGTTCATCCAAAATCAGCCCAATATTTTGATCCATGCAATGCTGCATCGCGCAGTAGATGCGTCGCGTCTTGCCCTTGATGTGCGCGAACTTGGCGATGTCCTCCTCCTTGGCTTGCATCGGGGAGTGAGGCGTGTTGTAAGAGAGGAATAGGAACCATGGTTGCTGGTTGGAGGCGTCGGTGGATGTGTTTGCGTCGCCGTCGGTCGCCGTCGTTGCCGCATTCGCCTCGTTCGTCTCGTTCGTTTGGGCAACATTGTCTCCCCGAATGAAATCGAGCGCTTCCAAGGTGAACCAATCGGTCAGATACGGCGCGCGAATTTCCGTCGGCTTGGCGTGATTGCGTAGCAATCGATTCTTTTCGACCGTCGGCCAGTAGGGGTGGCCGCCGCCAAGCATGCCAAAAAACCAATCAAAGCCGCGTTCCAGCGGGTGGTGTTCAGGTACCGATTCACCCAAATGCCACTTGCCAACCAAACCAGTTCGATATCCCAGTGCTTTCAACCGCGCAGGAATCAGTGGTTCATCCAAAGGAATGCCGGCGTATTCCTCATTCAAATAATCCGGCTTGCTTAAGTTGTGCTCAAAGCCAAACCGTGAACCATTGCGCCCAGTCATCAACCCCGCCCGCGATGGCGCACAAACTGGACCGCTGACATATCCATCGGTGCAGCGCACTCCAGCTGCGGCAATGCGATCTAGATTTGGTGTTTGGATCTGCAGCGATCCATAACACGACAAGTCGCCGTAACCCATGTCATCGGCGACGATGAGCAGAATGTTGGGTTGTTTGGTCTGTGCGGCACCGGCCAGAGCCGGAAGCTCCAGCAGCGAAATCAGTGCGGCGAGAACCGTAAGGGTGGAGTTTTTCATGGATTATTCCTCGTCGTCGGCATCGTCGACAAACGCGGCCATTGTCTGCAGGTCGCTCTCGTTCAGGATTTCCTTTTCAGTCAACTTTTCCACCAGCGTCGCGATGCACAGCTTCAGCTGGTCATTCTCCTGCTCCAACTCATCCAGCCGCAATCTTGCGCGATGTCCTTCCGGCGTTTCGTCCGAAACCGCTTGCGCAACATCTTCTTGTCGCGCTCCGCCTGAGCCATATTCACGCGAGTCCCAAACGGACCCAAAAGAAGTAGTCGTCCTAGCTGTACCACCGCTGCATTCTACGCCGACGCTCACCGGCGCTGAAGATCAAGCCCCGCGGTTGACCGATTAATCGACGAAGAAAGCAATGATGGAGGGCAGGACCAAAAAACCCACCACGGTCAGCCACCATTTTTTGGACCACTCTTCGAACTCCAACAGCAAGTAGAAAAATAAATAAGCATATCCAAAATCAAAAATCGGCCACGCCAGTCGGGCCAGCCAGGATTGCTCGTAGAAAAACCCTTCCATCACCGAGAACACGCCGACGATGCCAGCACACAGGAGTGGGTTATTGGTGGCATGAAGGAGCTTGAAGAGGGCAATGAGGACAATAAGGCCGAGCATGTTTTGAAACTCAATAAGGTTGTGCAGTCTCTGAATTGGAGGGGGAATCGCCAATATTGTATGGAAGCGGGAGCGGGGCGGATTGATTCCTCGGCAGATTGACAGACCTCCACCAGTGGCATGGCATCGGACCATGTCCGCATCTTTAGCTTTCATTGGATTTCTAGTTGGCGCCTTGCTCGCAGACGCTCCTGCTCAAGTGGGCGGCGAGCGCGTCACGATTCGAACTCACTCCGGGGACTTCGCCGGAGATGGCTATGGGACTTCGGTCTCCGGAGCCGATCAATCCCTACTTCATCAATTCGACGGCTCCACAAACGGCGGCAACCTCAGTCAATCCGTCGCCAATGCCGGCGACATCAATCACGATGGTTTCGATGACCTTCTGATTGGTACACCGCATGCCAGCAGTGGGGGAAAGGTCACCCTTTACTCCGGCGCAACCGCGCTGCTGCTCGACCGTTTTGATGGCACAACCAGCAATAGTTCCACCGGCCATTCCGTCGCCATCATGCCGGACTCCACTGGCAATGGAAAAGCAGAATGGCTTTGTGGTGCCTCACGTGATTATCCCGGCGGTTTGTCCGAAGCCGGGTCGTGCAATATCTTCGGATTCAATCCCTACTTGAGCCCGAGCACTTATTCCCTCTCCGCCTCCGCTGGCGGCACCATTGATTGGGAACTCAACTACCCCTTTCCAAGTTCCACCAACTTGCAGGGTGTCTTAGATCTCAACGGCGACGCCACTTGCTCCTTCGACACCTCGCCCGGGCTGCCCTCCAACCTGATCGGCCGAAGCTTTTGGATTGCAGTCATTGCCAATCCAGTTGGATTGCTACCCAGTCATTCCTCGGTAGCAATCCCGGTAACGATTGCGCCTTAGTGGAGGAAATAATCCGCTACGGTTTCGCCGTCGTAGCGGTGCAGTTTGCCCTTGGTGTCGCCAAACCATAAATGGCCGGAGGTATCTTCGTAAAGGAACACCACCCCGGCATAAGTCTTTCCATCCTTCGAGGTGAATGGCGTGATTTTGTTGCCGTCATAGATACACATAACGCCGACGCCGCGCCCAAACCAAATGCGGCCAGTCTGGTCTTGATAAAGGCACACGACGTGACCCCTCAGTAAACCTTCGTCATTGGCCACCGAAGTGAAAGTCTCGCCGTCGAAACGATCCAAGCCTCCGATTAATTTTCCAGGAACGGCGTGCTTGCCATGGGTCCCAAACCAAAGACTCCCTTCTCGGTCGAGATAGCTGGAGCGAATCATGTCGTCGCTCAAGCCGTTTTTGATGTCGTAATGGGTGAACTTTTCGCCATCAAAACGACTGGCGTCGGCGTGGCTGATAGAAGTAAACCATAGGTCCCCGCTTGCATCTTCGGTGATACTGGTGATGATGTTGTACTGCTTGCCGTCCGGGTAAGTGCTTCCGCGGTTCGCCAGGTGGCTGGTGAAGGTTTCCCCGTCGTAGTGGAATACTCCGGCGCCATTGGTCCCAATCCATAGGTCGCCATTTTTGCCTCCTTGAATGGCGAAAATTTGATTACTGCTCAAGCCATCGGTGGTGGAGTAATGAATAAACTCCTCGCCGTCGTACCGGTAAACCCCCGAATTTGTCCCAAACCATAGGATTCCCTTCTTGTCCTGAAACCCAGTCCGAACCACCTTCGCCGACCGCACCGCGGCGATCCGTTTTTGCGCTGCATCGTTGAGGGATTGTTCGGCTTTATGGAGCCGATCTAAATAGCTTTCTTCTTGAGGCGCCGGTGCCTGTGCGCCAGCAAAACCGGAAAGGAAGATCGTGATGATGACCGAGGCTAGTAGTCGATTTGGTTGCATTCGAATGTTGAACCCTGAAATTTTCCGCAAGCGACGAATTGCATGCCGCTCAGGCACTAACGCTGCGACTCAATCTCCGTTTCATGAACTAGCCAACTTATCGGCGGAGGACCATCGTTCACGTTGTGAGCCCAAGCTGGCATCGAAACTCCACCAAAACTTTCTCGAGCGTTGCCGAATAGCGATCTTTGATTGCTCGATTGTCTCGAACCTGATCGACCTCGCGTTCTTCCCCATACCTATCTCGCAACTCGGCCCGTGCCTCTGCTTTGCGAAGATCAATGAGTCGCCCCTTACTCAATGAAGCTCGTGTTTGGGCAAGGGTTTCAGCGAAGGAGATGACATTTCCAGAAGTAGGCCGCCGCCATAGGTCGTTCCCCGAGGTATTCAGCTCTTGCAGTCGAGCCCAAACATCTTGGTAAAGCACGAATCGGGCATCTGAATTCCGAATATTTTGAGCACTGGCAACATCAAGCTGGGCATTAAGCCGACTCAGGTCTTTGCTGTTTGTGACTTTTTCGCCTTCCACAATCCGGCTAGCCCACACCTTCCCTAACCAGGCGAAAACCCCAGTTAATACAGCGGTAGTTCCGCCGATGGAGGCAATTACTGTGGTTACTGTTTCAGTCATAATCTCGGAACACAATTCTGTGGAAAGGCATCGTCTTGACGAATGGATGGTCGTCGGATTCCTTGGAATGAAGGTCGATGCCAGTAATCTGATCCACATCGTACCCGTCAGGCAGGTCGGGGAAGATCATTCCAACTTCGGCTGCCCAAGGCAAACGTCGGCCATCGATGAAGTGGAAAACTCCACAGGTGTAGCCCATGCCAGTCTCGCCATTGGACCGCATTTCTTGCGCGAGTGACTCCTTCAGTCGATGGGGGGAGGGGGTGACGGTGGTTATGTCTTCAATCGATATGCCATGGTCTTCCTCGCCCAAAAGCCAGTACCCGTGGCTGAGTACCGAGGTGAGCGCGGTGAACAACCTTTCGCCGTTTCTGAATTTCTCGATCTCTGTTGAAGAACATTCCCCGGGAGAGGAAGATACAACAGAACACCGCCAGCAATGCGCCCTGGATT